>JBCDKH010000008.1 GCA_038746835.1 Planctomycetota bacterium
CGACCCGGCCGAGGTCCCCGACTACCCCGTCGGCACCCAACCCCAGAACGACTACCAGGGCTTCGCCTTCGACTTCGGCCTCAACGAAAGCCCCAACGGTGCAGTCGAATACGGCCTTTCAGGCAGCGGCTCGTTCAACGGCGACCTTGACGGCAAGCTCATCGTCACTCGCTTCAGCGGCAGCGACGACCTCATCGTCCTCGACGTCGACGAGACCGGCGGCATCCGGCAGGGCGTCACCGACATTCCAGGCTTCGACGGCTTCTCCAATCCGCTCGACCTCGCCGAAGGTCCTGGCGGCGTGCTCTATGTCGCACAGTTCGGCGATCGCGAGGGAGAGGTGCCGATGGTCGACCCCAACACACAGCGGATCACGCTGCTCCGACCCGTCGCCGCCGGCGGCGAGGCGAGTGTCGACAGGCGCCGCATCTTCATCGATGCCGCCGCCAACACGTCCGAAGAGCGACCGCTCACCGTCCGCAACCTCGGCACCGAGCCGCTGGTCGTCTCGCCCTACACGCTCGGCCTGACCGGACCCGACAAGGACCTGTTCGAGTTCGTCAACGCCCCGACCCAGGCGACCGCCGTCCAGCCGGGCGAAGAGATCAGCTTCACCGTCCGCTTCAACGCCCCGGCCGGCGCGAGCGACGGCGACACCTTCGAGGCCCTCGCCTTCGTCCGCACCAGCGACCCCGACGCTCCGGAAGTCGGCAGCAGCGTCACCGGCGTCGTCAAGCGCGGCGACGGCGGGGCGAACGAGCCTTCGCTCCAGCAGATCTTCGACTACTACGACCTCGGCATCACCACCGGCGACCCCGATCCGACAACCACCGAGATCACCCTCAGCCAGCTCGGCGGCCTGTCGACGCAGCTCTTCCAGCCGGCCAACCCCGACAAGCCCGTCGCCATCGACGTCATCGCCAGCTTCAGCCCCGACGGCAACCCCGTCCTCAGCTACGGCTTCTACCAGCCCGGCCGAGGCGAGGCCCAGACCAAGCTCGGCGAGGTCTTCACCGACCAGGGCCTCGACCCGCTGGTCACCGGACCCGACAAGTTCTTCCCAGGCGGCACCTTCGGCCTCTACGCCAAGAGCCCGGCCTTCGGCGATGTGATCGGCCCCGGCATCTCCGACACCCGCGGCCGGACCGCTTACTCCGAGGCCGTCCTCAACATTTGGGAACCCACGCCCGGCGAGCGCGACAAGGTCGCCGTCTACGAGATTCCCGGCGTCGAGAACGCGCTGGCCGTCAGCTTCGAAGAGTTCGAGTTCGCCGACGACTACAACGACATCGTCCTCGTCATGACCAACGTCGAGCCCGCCGCCCAGGCACCAGGCCGACTCGCCGTCACGAGCAACGGCGCCGACGAAGGCCTCGAACGCCTGATCTTCTCCGAGATCGATCCCGCCGGGCAAGATCCGAACGCCGCGACGCAGCTCACCCGACAGTCGCGCACGTTCGAACTCGCCAACGCCGGCAACTCATCGCTGACCGTCACCGGCGTGACCGCGCCGGACGGCTTCGCCGCGACCAACCTCGTCGGCACCTCCCTCACCCCTGGCCAGACCGCCGCCTTCCAGATCGACTTCACCGCCACCAACGAGGGCAGCCGACAGGGCATCTACGAAGGCGACATCGTCATCGAACACACCGGCGGCTCCTTCACGCTCCCCGTCGCCGGCTACTGGATGCCCTACAGCGAGGACAACTCCTTCAGTGGCATGGGCAGCGTCAACGAAGAGCCCATCCTCGACGACATGATCGAGATCCTCGGCCTGACGACCGACGTCGGCACCGAGGCCGAGCGTCTCACCGGCACGTCCGACCCCGTTGGCGACGAAGTGATCAGCTTCTACTGGCAGGCCGCCCAGCAAGACCTGCCCGTCGAGGTCTACCAGATGGCCGCCTTCCACAACACCGGCTTTGCCGACCAGATCTTCTGGTTCCCACGCGACGGCTCCACCAGCGAAGCCACCGCGTCGGCCAACAGCGTCTCGATCTTCCAGCACGACGCCAACGCCGCCCAGAGCTTCCTCCCCGCCATCCGCAACGGCACCGAACCCGCCGCCGGCACATTCGAGCCTGGCGATGAGGTCTTCGGCTTCCGCGTCGTCAACGAATACAGCGTCGATGACTTCAACGACGACAACTTCGGCTCCGCCGGCGACGACCTGCACCTTTTCCGCTTCTTCCCCGTCAAGGACAGCCGCGGCCGCATCGTCGAAGACACCTGGCTGGTGACGATGGACTTCACCGGCTTCAACTTCGACTACAACGACAACGTCTACATCGTCAAGAACATCGAACCCGCCGACCAGACCCCGTCCCCCGTCGGCGTGACCGCCCAGCGCAACGGCAGCGACGCCACCGTCTACTTCGCCGTGCCGAGCGAGGCCGAACGCGTCGCCATCTTCCGCAGCGACAACGGCGGGGCGTTCACCCAGCTCACCACCCTCGGCGGCCAGGGCTTCTTCGAACTTGACGGCGTCGACGACGACACGGTCCTCCGCATCACCACCCTCGACGCCACCGGCAACCCCGGCACTTTCAGCGAAGTACGCCTGGTGTAATGCGCGACAGAATGGCAGAAAGCAAAAAGAGGCCTGCGTTACACCGCTTGGGACACGTCGAGCGGCGGTTGTCACTCGCCAGGCAGCAGGTCGGGGCGGCGGGCGCGGGTGCGGGTGAGGCGTTGGGCGTGGCGCCAGGCGTTGATCTTGGCGTGGTCGCCGGACATGAGGATGTCGGGGACGGAGCGGCCGCGCCATTCGCGGGGGCGGGTGTACTGCGGGCCTTCGAGCAGGCGATCGACGTCGGGGGCGAAGCTGTCCTGGCGTGGGCCGTCGTCGTGGCCGAGGACGCCGGGGATGAGGCGGACGACGGCGTCGATGAGCACGAGGGCCGGCAGCTCGCCACCGCTGGTGACGAAGTCGCCGAGGCTGACTTCCTCCAGCTCGTACTCCTCGACGAAGCGCTCGTCGTAGCCCTCGTAGTGGGTCGCGACAATCAGCAGGCGATCTTCCGTCGCGAGCTGGTCGACGAACGGCTGATCGAGGCGTCGGCCGACGGGCGAGAGAATCAGCCGGCGGGCTGGCATCGGATCGACGGCCAATGCAGCATCCGTTGCGGCGGCGAGCACCTGCGGCATCATGACCATGCCGGGGCCGCCGCCGAAAGGGCGATCGTCGACTTTCTGGTAGTTCCCCTCGCCAAAGTCACGAATGTCGGTGACGTGGTACGTTACAAGCCCCTTTTCGGCGGCCCGCTTGGGAATGCTCGTGCCGAGTACGGCCGAGTGCAGTTCTGGAAACAGACTGACCAGATCGATCCGCATCGCGGCGGCTATTCCGCCTTGGCCTCTTCGGCAGCCTCGGCCTTCGCTTCACCACCCTCGGCGGCTTCCTCACCCTCGGGCTTCTTGGGCTTGCCGGGCTTGGGCAGGCGGAGCATCTTGTGCTCAAGACCGGCCTTCTTGAGGAGGCTGCTGACGGTCTCGCTCGGGATCGCGCCCGTGTCGAGCCACTTCTTGGTGGCTTCGAGGTCGCAGACGAACTGCTTGCTCTCGTCCGTCGCGACCGGGTCGAAGTGGCCCAGCTGCTCCAGAGCACGGCCGTCACGCTTGTCGCGATCCGTCATCGCCTGAACCCGGTAGAACGGGCGGTGCGTCCGGCCCATGCGCTTGAGACGAATCTTGACGGCCATCTGGAAAGAGCGTGCGTGTCTGGAGGAAAGCGAGCGTGCAGTCGATGGCCGACGGAGCTTCCGTCAGCCGGGCCGGCAGTCTAGGCGACGTCTGCTGCCGGGCAACCGGCTTGGCGAGGCGGCCGGCCGACGGTACAAGCGACGCGTGCTGTTCGGCCGACTCGTCCGCTGGCTCGACCGTGGGCCGGCCTTCCGCGACCCACGCCACGGGCTTGGACGGCAGGGCGAACGGCTTGCCGAGCAACACCTGCGGAAGCAGGGCCTCGCGATCCTCGCCCGCAACTGGCGGTGCCATCTGGGCGAGATCGACCTCATCGCACGCGACGGCGACGTGCTGGTCTTCGTCGAGGTCAAGACCCGCAGCGATCTTGGGAGCGATCCGGAGGAGCGGGTAAACGAGGCCAAGCGACGGCAGATCCGCAAGGTCGCCGGTGCGTACGTCGCGAGGCTGCGCGAGGAGCCGCTGATCCGGTTCGACGTCGTGGCCGTCGTGCTGCTTCCGGGCGAGAAGCCGGTCGTGCGTCACCACGAGGACGACTTCGTGTGACTACGACGCGGGCGCGTCCTTCGCAGCCTTCTCACGTGGCTCGAGCAGCGTGAGGGCAAAGACGGCACCGAACCCGATGAGAAAGGCCAGCGTGCCGGTCGCGTAGTCGCTGCCGGTGCTGGCGTTGTTGAAGGGCCAGATCGCCAGGGTGCTTCCCCAGAGGACGCCCAGCAGTGCACCGCCCATCAGTCGAGGGTGGTTGGCGAGCATCCACTTGAGGGCGTTGGAGAGCACGACGAGCGACACGATCGCCGCGACGCCGACGGGGACAAGCACCCAGAGGGCGTCGACGACGTCGGCCGATCCGCCGCCGGTCAGGCCGTCTTTGAGCAGGCTGACGGCGCCGGTCACGTGCTCGTACCGGCCCAGCACGAGCAGCATGTGTGCGCCGCTAATGCCCGGCAGGACCATCGCGCTCATCGCCAGCGTCCCGCCGGCGAGGTCGCGCGGGATGCTCGGTTGCGGCCGGAACTCCTCGGTCTCGCGCAGCGCGCTGGCGGCTTCCTTGGCCTCCGAGTCCTGCGTGGCGGCGATGACGATCATCACCGCCAGGCCGGCGAGGAATGCGACGACGATCGCGGGCTTGATCGGCCTCTTCAGCGGACCGGCCATCTTCCACAGCGGGCCTGTGCCGGCGAGCGTCATGCCGATGAAGAGGCTGTACATCAATGTCCGCCGCTCGCGCACCAGGTCGCTCATCACGCCCGCCAGCCCGACGACCAGCACGGCCGCCGACGCGACGAGGATCGCGAGGAAGACGACGCGGCTCCTGGTGAACTTGCCCCGGCTCACGCCCGCGGCCGCGTCGACGAAGCGGTCGTAAACGCCCATCACCAGCACCATCGTCCCGCCGCTGACGCCCGGCACGAGGTTCGCCAGGCCCATCAACCCGCCGGCGATGCCGGTGCGGACGACGGGCGGCATGTCGGACGGTTCGGCAGCGTCGGCCGGTGTGCTCATGTTGCAGGTTATCGACGGGCCGTCAGCTTCAGCAAAAGCAGCAGGAAGACGACCGTCAGCGAAATCTGCATGCCCACGCCCGCCAGCTTCAGGATCGCCGGCACGTCGCTGAACGCTCCGAAGGTGTTGGCAATGACCAGCAGCACCTTGGCGATGATGATCGCCCAGAACAGCCGCATCATCTTCCGCCGCTGCTCCCGCTCGGCAGCGTGTGCGTCGTAAGGCAGGGGATCAGGCACGCTTCAACTTAGGTCGTCCAACCTCCGTTGCGAACGACGTGCATCGAGCGGCGCATCTGTTAGCTTGACGTGATGGGCGTGGAAGAAACACCCGGCGGCGACCCGATCCATCGCTACAGCGGCGTCCCAATCGAAAGCGAGCCAGAGCTCTCGACAGGTGATGGAGGGCTGATGGATGCGTTGGACAGCCATTTGGACACCTGCTTTCCCGGTGTGCCGAGGCAGGTCTTTCACGAGCTGATCTCTCCGACGATTCACCTTGACATCCACATCGTCCCACCAAACGAGAAGATTGACGCGTTTACGTGTGTGACAACAGGCATGGCTGAGCGTCCGATGAGTTTTCCGCCGGGTGCTCGTGGTTTGTACGGCGGTGGTCGCTATGCGGAGCTAGTCACTCTGCTTCCGTCGGATTGGCCGCTCTTTGACGACTTTGACCCAGAGAAGTCAATGGCGTTCGACGAGGCGAAAGAGTCTTTCTTCTGGCCTTTGCATGGCCTCAAATGGTTGCCACGCTTTGCCCACGAACACGGCGCATGGTTCTGGGACGGCCACACCATTCCAAACGGCGATCCAGCCGAGCCGATTGAGGACACGAACTTCATCGGGCTGATGCTCGTCGATGCCAGCATTGCGGCAAACCTTCCGGAACAGTTCTCACGCTTCACCGCAGGCGATCGCGACGTCCAGCTACTTCTGGTCATGCCGCTCACAGAAGGCGAGATGGACTTCAAGCTTCAGAAAGGTGCTAACGAGCTACTCGATCGGCTCATCGAAGCTGACGTCGGCGTGGTGATCGATGCAAAGCGCAAGTCGGCGATCCAGAAGCGGTCGCGCTGGTGGCCCTTTTGAGGGGTTAATCGGTCGCACCGGTGCGTGCCGACGAGCCGTTCTCGGGTTCGTAACCGCGCCCGACAATCGCCGCAAGATGCACGCCGACTCCTTTCGGCAGCTTGGGCGTCGTAAGCCGGGCAGTTGGGCATCCCTGACGTGAGCTCGAATTGGTGCGTCTGCTCAGTTCGGGACTGCGACGGCGACAACTTCATCCCAACCCATCGCTTCGAGTTCCTCGCGTGTTGCGGATGGCAACAAACGCAATCGGTCGGTTTTGCTGAAGCCATCATGATCGACCCCATCGCCGCCGACGGTCCAGACGAGGCCGCGCTGTTGGTCGTAGCGGACGGTTGCATCGACGGTCATCACATCCGGCGGGACGAAGGGCAGGTACTCGGGGACAAGCGCTTCGAGCGTGGGTGGCACGGCGTCGTGATCCGCTCGATACAACGCGATCGCCAGTGCGACCGCAGTCCGGTGCCGGTCGTTCTGCGCTTCGAAGTGCGACTTGGCAATGGGCCGGAATCGTGGAAGCAGTTTCGACGCGAGATCAAATTTCATGCGGTTGTCACTGATCCTTGTTGCGACAGCCTCGTGTTGCTCGACCAGCTCGCGCGCAGCGGGCCAACGCTTCTGCTTCCCGATGTCCAACAGCGGGAGCATCGCGTCGACGAGCACTTCACCCGAACCGCCCGCGGTGGCAATCAGCCGCAGCTGGTTGCCGAGGTCCCAGTAATCTGGAGGAGCTTGGCCCGCGAGCAACTGGTCGACGGTGTGCTGCTGGAACAGGATCCCAGCCTCCATGATGCCGTTCCACTGACGTTCCCCGGCACTTCGATCGAGCAGTGCATCAACAAACGCCCGAGCCTCCTTTGGTTCGATCCCGTCAGGGCCGAACTCGAGATGGGGAAGAGCGCGTCCCAACGTCTCCGCTGCCGTGCCTGCCATGCCCAGCCCGGTCAAGTGTGAGGGTGTTGACGGATGAGAAGTCGACAGCGACTCGGCAACTGCAAACAGCCGTCGTGCGGATACAAACGCTTCGACACTCTTGCCGTTCTCGGTGTGGATCAGCGTCTGCCACGCGAGCGGTTGCTCAAGCGATCGCACGTCACTGAGATGCACTAGAAGAACGTCGATCAGGAACGTGATCTCTGGATCGTCCCAGCGAACTCCGAAGTCGGCGATCATTCGGTCGACGGCGGGGCGTGCGACACCGTCGAGAGCATCGAGCTCACTCAGCGCGGCCAAGTAGGGCGCGTGCGCTTCGGCAACCTGGTCCCAAGTGAAGCGGAAGTCGCTTTCGATAATCGAAGGCAATGGCCGTTCGCCGGGGAGCAGCGGATAGAAGAAGGCGTCGAAAGCTTGAAGTCCTTTCCAGCGGTCGACAGCCTCTTGATCGATCTGCTTCATCGCCTCAACCGCCGCCATGATCGGCACAGCCGCGTTCAGGCGATCGTCGACAGCTGTGTACTTGGCGTCGAACGCCGCCGGCGTCAATGGCAGCCCACGATCGCGGAGCGGCTGTCTCGCCTCAACGAGTTGCTCCCTCGCCTCCACGATGAACGGAGCATCTTGAAGTGCTGCCGAGGTGGGCAACGCCAACGCCAACATTAGGAGACCGGATCGCCACATGCAGACATCGTCTCCAAGACGTTCCACGATTCCAACCCTCTGTCCTACATTCGCCGCATGACGCAAGCTGCTTCCATCACGGTTGCTCGTGGCGACGGCATTGGTCCGGAGATCATGGACGCCACGCTCCGCGTCCTGGATGCGGCCGGGGCGAAGTTGGACGTGGAGGAGGTCAAGATTGGCAAGGCCGTCTATGAGAGCGGCGTCACCAGCGGCATCGGGCCGGAGGTCTGGGACTCGCTGCGTCGCACCGGCTGCTTCCTGAAGGCACCGATCACCACGCCCCAGGGCGGCGGGTACAAGTCGCTCAACGTCACCACCCGCAAAACCCTCGGCCTGTTTGCCAACGTCCGGCCGTGTGCCAGCTACGCGCCGTTCGTCCGCAGCAAGCACCCCGGCATGGACCTGGTCATCGTTCGCGAGAACGAGGAAGACACTTACGCCGGCATCGAGCACCAGCAGACGGACGAGGTCGCCCAGTGCCTCAAGCTCATCACGCGTCCAGGGTGTGAGCGGATCGTGCGCTACGCCTTCGACTACGCCGTCGCCAACGGCCGTCGCAAGGTGACATGCATGACCAAGGACAACATCATGAAGATCACCGACGGCATGTTCCGTCGTGTCTTCGAGGAGATTGCTGGCGAGTACCCGCAGATCGAGACGGACCACCTCATCATCGACATCGGCACCGCCCGCATGGCCGACTCACCGGAGATGTTCGACGTCGTCGTGACGCCCAACCTTTATGGCGACATCCTCAGCGACGTCGCGGCCCAGGTCGCCGGTAGCGTCGGCCTCGCGCCGTCGTCCAACATCGGCAAGAGCTGCTCGATGTTCGAGGCCATTCATGGCAGCGCGCCGGACATCGCCGGGCAGAACAAGGCCAATCCGTCGGGCCTGTTGCTCGCGGGCGTGATGATGCTTCGCCACCTTGGGCAGGGCGAGGTTGCGGCGACGGTTCACAACGCGTGGCTGACCGCCGTCGAAGAAGGCGTCCGGACGGGCGACATGAGGCCCGAGCACGACAGCGCCGGCTCGCCGCCGCTCGGCACGGACGCGTTCACCGATGCCGTCATCGCACGCCTCGGCAAGACGCCCAACCGGCTTCCCACGGTCGAAGCCACGGGCACCGCTGCAATCACGATCCCCGAGCTCAAGCAACACACGCCCGTCACCAAAGCCTTGGTCGGCGTCGATGTCTTCCTGCATTGGGACCGAGAAGGTCGCAGCCCTGACGCGCTCGCCAAGCACCTGAACGTCGCGGCACAAGCCGCGGATGTCGGGCTTTCACTCACCATGATCTCGAACCGTGGCGTCAAAGTCTGGCCCGAAGGCCTGCCCGAGACGTTTTGCACCGACCACTGGCGCTGCCGCTTCAAGGCTGCCAGCGACTCAGCCGCGTCGCCGGAGGGCGTGATTCGCCTGCTCCAGTCGATCCACAACGCTGGCCTGTCGTTCATTAAAACTGAGCACCTCTACACCTTCGACGGCAAGCCGGCCTACGCACTCGGCCAGGGTGAGTGACCGCAACGAACTACGCTCCGGTCGCAATGGACCAACCCAGCAACCTCTTCGTGGGCGGCAAGTCTTCCGTCTGGTGCGTCGACCCTGTCGACGGCAGGATCGTGTGGCAATCGGAGCTTCGGACAGGTGTGTTCTCGCGTGGCAACCGATTCGTGACCGTCGCCGACGTGAACGGCCAGCTATTCGCCTTCACGGGCGGGTCGTTGTACCGGCTCGACAAAGCCGACGGGCGGATCTTGTGGGAACGCGAGTTGCCGGGAATGAGGCACACGCTGGCAACGCTGGCTATCGCGGGCTCAACAGCCGCCGCGGCTGCGTCGCTTGCTCAAGCCGCCGCGGTCGCCGCCACAACCGCTGCTGCCGGTGGCGCTGCCGCTGCCACCACGTCGAGCACATAGCTGAAGTGAGCTAGCCGCGGCGATGGCAAGATCCAGTCCCACGGGACCCGAAGCGGACTCGAAGCGTTGCGAAAACCTGTCAATATCTCTATGGTCTAGCAGCCACCGGTCGAGAAGCGCTGCAAACGGGCAGTATCGGCAGCATGCTGACGACCGGTTGATCACTGCCCCCGGCACGGAGACCTCAATGACACGAGCGAAGCGAAGAACGCGTGGTTTGATCGCACTGGGTGCCTCCGGCGTGGTCGCGGCTCTCATTCATTCCGGCATCGCCGCGCCGTATCCTGACCTCGCGACGGCCTACCTGATCTGTGCGGCCGTCAGCCTCTGGGGCGTGATTGATCTCGCGTGGTCGCTGGGCACCGCAGAGCCCGCCGTCGAGGCGTGACGCCCGGCCGAGGGCTTCGGCTTCGAGCCGATTTGAGTCGTCTCGGCACGAACAGTGACAATTGCAAGACAGCGGCGAAGCATGACTCGCCGTGCATCGTCTGTTGTTCATCGCCGTGCCGCTCGTCGCCGGGTGCACGTTGCACGAGGTCACGCCCGACCCGATGCCGCCCGCGACGATGCCGGCGGCGTTTCCTTCGGAGTCGGCGCCGGCGGTCGAGGATGCGTGGTGGCTCGAGTTCGGCGACGATCAGCTCGACGGCCTGATCGCGCAGGCGCTGGAGCAGAACCTCTCGGCCCGAGACTTCGCCGCGCGGCTGGTGGCGGCGCGAGCGCGGACGCGTCAGGCCGGTGCCGTGCGACGTCCGCTGGTGGACGGCGTCGGGTCGGCCGGCTGGACGTTCGGTGGTGACGGCGGGCTCGACAGCGAGACCTTCGACAACGCCGAGTTCGGTTCGAGTGTCGGTGTCGCGGCGAGTTGGGAGCTCGACCTGTTCGGCCGGCTTCGATCGGCCCAAGACGCGGCCGTCGCCGACGCGTCTGCCGCTGCCAACGACCTCGAAGCCGTGCGGTTGGCCGTCGCGGCCGACGTCGCGACGGCGTACTTCCGGTCGACCGAACAGCGGTTGCTGCTCGAGTTGCTCGACGACCAGCTCGAACGAGACCGGACGTTGCTGGAGCTGATCGAGCTGCGGTTCGCGGTGGGCAATGCAACGAGCGCGGACCTCCTGCGGCAGCGGGCGCAGGTCTCGGATGTCGCGGCCCTCGTTCCGCCAGCGCAGGCGGAGCTGCGGCGGGCGGAGAACGCGCTCGATGCGCTCCTCGGCCGGGCAGCTGACGGCGGCGATGTCGCGGGCGATCGACTCGCCGACTTCCCGACGGTGGCCGCCGTCGGTGTACCGAGCGATTTGCTGACGCGTCGACCCGACTTGCGGGCGGCGCAGGATCGCCTGCTCGCGGCCGATTACCGCATCGGCGTCGCGGTCGCGGATCGCCTGCCGCGGGTGACACTCGTCGGCACGCTCGGCTACGCGGACAACGCGATGGGCTCGGGCGTGGCCGGCTCGCTGCTGGGCGACCTCGTCGCACCGCTCGTCGACTGGGGCCTTCGCGAAGCCGTCGTCGTCGAACGAGAGGCCGAGTACGCGTCGCTCCTGGCGGCCTACGGCGACGCGTTTGTCACGGCTGTCGCGGAGGTCGATTCGCTGCTCTTTGCCGAGCGTCGCCAGCGCGAGCGTGTCGACGCACT
This sequence comes from Planctomycetota bacterium, assembly GCA_038746835.1. Lineage (NCBI taxonomy): Bacteria > Pseudomonadati > Planctomycetota > Planctomycetota bacterium. Next base: position 11,472 of record JBCDKH010000008.1, read on the forward strand.
GGCCGACCGTGTCGATGCGTTGGAGTCGGCCGTTGCCGAGATCCGCGCGCGGTACGCCGGCGGGCAGGGCGACTACCTCGACGTGCTGACGGCCCTCGAAGATCTGCAGGACACGCAGCGCGAACTGCTGGCCGAGCGACGCAACCTCGTGCAGCTCCGCATCGATCTGCACCGCGCTGCCGGCGGCGGGCTGGGCACGGCCTTGCCGACGGAACCGCTCGACCCGACAGCAACGACGTCCAACTCAACCAATGCTTCCTGAGATCGACATGGCCGATCAAGACACGCCCCAAGCCGCACCGGCGTCCGACCGCCTGATCGCGAACGGCCAAGCCGAACCGGAACCTGATCGGCCCGGTGCGCGTGGGCCTAGCGGTGCGTCGGCGGTGGTGCTGAAGGTCGTGCTCGGACTGCTGCCCGTCGTCATCGTGGTGGCGGCAGGTGGCGTCGCGTGGCTGTTGCTGTCGACGGCGCCGCAGCAAGGCACGAGTCCGCCGGAGCCGCTCGTGCCGACGGTCGAAGTCGTGCCAGTCAAACCGGCGAGCGTGCCCGTGACCGTGGAAGGCTTCGGCGTCGTGCGTCCGGCACGCGAGGCGGCGCTGGCCGCGGAAGTCACCGGCCCGATCGTCGAGATCGGCGACGCCGTCGAGCCGGGCGGCGTGATGCGTGAAGGCGACCTACTCGTGCGGATCGACCCGGCGGAGTACGAGCTTGCCGTCACCGCGGCCGAGGCAGACCTCGCCAGGGCACAGGCAGACCTCGAACTCGAACGCGGCCGGGGCATGATCGCCCAACGCGAGTGGGAGCGATTCCGAAAGTCCCTGTCGAGTGTCGGCGAGGAAGACCGGTCGGCAGCGCTGGCGAACCGAGAGCCGCAACTGCGTCAGGCCGAGGTCGCCGTCCTGGCGGCCGACAACGCGATCGCCCAGGCGAAGCTCGACCTGGAACGCACCACGGTCCACGCACCGTTCGATGCGATCGTGGTGACCGAAGAAGTGGAAGTCGGCCGATGGGCGTCCGTGGGTGAGCGGCTGCTGTCATTGGCCGGCACAAGAACCTTCTGGGTCGAGGCGGCCGTCGCGCCGGCGCGGGCCGCTCGGCTGTCAGCGGGACAGGAGGCGACCGTCTTCACCGATGCCGGCGAGCGTCCTGGCCGGTTGATCCGCGTGCTGCCGCAGGTCGACGCCGAGGGACGCATGGCCCGCGTGCTCGTCGCCGTCGACGATCCGATCGCCCTGCACGACGACGCGCCGCAGCTGCCGATCGGGGCGTACGTCCGCGTGACGTTCGAAGCAGGCGAAGCCGACGGCGTGGTCGAAGTGCCGCGGGCTGCCGTCCGGGAGAATCAGCAGGTCTGGGTCCGCGACGCCGACGGGCTGTTGCAGTACCGCGACGTCGACGTCCGCTTCGCCGGCGAGGAGACGTCGCTGCTCGATGTCGGCGTCTTCGAGCCGGGCGACGCCGTCATCGTCAGCTACCTCGACAACCCGCTGCCCGGCACGCCGGTCCGCATCCGGGAGACGCAGCCATGAACGCCCTGATCGCCTGGTTCGCCCGCAATATCACGGCCGCCAACCTCGTGATGGCCGCGCTGCTGATCGGCGGCGGGGCGGCGGCGCTGAACATCAAGCAAGAGGTCTACCCGTCGTTCGAGCTCGACTTCGTCGACGTCTCGATGGCCTACCCGGGCGCGAGCCCGGAGGAAGTCGCCGACGCGATCCTGCTGCCAATCGAAGAGCAGTTGCGGGCGCTCGACATCGCCGAGCGCGTCACGGGCACGGCCGAGCAAGGCCGAGCGCGGGTCGCGGTCGAGCTGGCCGAAGGCGCGGACCCGAACCGGTCGGTGCAGGACGTGACCAACGCCATCGGCCGGGTGAACTTCTTCCCCGATGACGCTGAACGGCCCAACATCTCGCTGCGTCAGGAGCAGCGTCGCATCATGTGGCTCGCGCTCTACGGCGACCTCGACGAGCGGCAGATGTTCCACCTCGCCGAGCGGGTGCGGAGCGACCTGATCGACACGCCGGAGATCAGCCGGGCCGACGTGCGGTTCGCCAGGAGCCCGGAGATCAGCGTCGAGATTCCACAGGCGACGTTGCGGGCGCTTGGCCTGACGCCGCGCGAAGTCGCGGAGGTCGTCGGCCAGAGCGCGCAGGACGTGGCCGGTGGCGGCGTGCGGACACCGGGCGGCGAGGTGCTGCTGCGTGCGGCCGAGCGTCGTCACGCCGCGAGTGCGTACGCCGACATCCCGCTCGTCAGCACGGCCGAGGGAAGCAAGGTGCTGCTCGGCGACGTTGCGACGATCACGGACGGCTTCGTCGATGTCCCGCAGGAGAACTACTACAACGACGGTCGGGGCGTCTTCATCTTCGTCTACGCCGTCGGCGAGGAGAAGCCGCTGGAGGTCGCCGCCGCGGTCCGGCGGTACATGGACCAAATCAATCCGACGCTGCCCGAAGGCACACGGCTCGACGTGCTCGACGACTCGGCCGCCGAGTACGAGTCGCGGCTTTGGCTGCTGGCCAAGAACGGCGCGATGGGCCTGGCGCTGGTCATGCTCGTCAGCGGGCTCTTCCTCGAACCACGGCTGGCGTTGTGGGTGGCGATCGGCGTGCCGGTGACGCTCATCGGGGCCGTCGCGCTGCTGCCGCTGCTCGGGGCGAGCATCAACATGATCTCGCTGTTCGCGTTCATCGTGACGCTCGGCATTGTCGTCGACGACGCGGTGATCGTCGGCGAGAACGTGTTCCACAAGATCCAGGAAGGCCTACCACGCATGCAGGCCGCCGTCGAGGGGGCGAAGGAGATGGCCGTGCCGGTCATGTTTGCGGTGACGACGAACGTGATCGCGTTCGTGCCGCTGCTTCTCGTGCCGGGCGAGACAGGGCGCTTTTTCGCACCGCTGCCGGCTGTCGTGATCGCGGTCTTCGCCGTCTCGCTGATCGAGGCGTGCTTCATCCTGCCGGCTCACCTCGGCCACGGGCGCGAGAGCGGAAAAGTCAGGTGGCTCGCGCGTCAGCAGCGGAAGTTCAGCAACGGCTTTGAACGCTTCGCCGACAAGGTCTTTCTTCCTGTGCTGCACGCTTCTCTGCGGCACCGTTACATGACGCTCGCCGTCGTCACGGCCGGCGTGACAGTCGTCCTGGCGTACTACCAGAGCGGGCGAATCAACTACAGCTTCACGCCGGTCATCGCGGGACTGCGCGTCGACGCCGAGGTTGAGACGGCGCCGGGTGCACCGTTCGCCGACACCGTTCGCGTCGCCAAGCACGTCGCCGCCGCCGGGTATCGCGCGGCCGACCAATTGAGCGACGGCGACCCGGAAAGCGTGCTCCGAGGCCGGATGAACGTCATCGGCCGGCTCGGCGAAAACTGGGCAGACGTGAACTTCATCCTCGTCCCGCCGCAGAACCGCGACTTCGATCAGGCCACCTTCGCGCAGGTATGGCGCGAAGAGATCGGCGAAGTCACCGGCCTCGACGCGATCTACTTCGAGTGGGAAAGCGGGCCCGGCAGCGGCGCGGGTCTCACGGTCGAACTCAGCCATCCCGATCGCGAGCAGCTCGAACTCGCCGCCGCATCGCTCGCCGAGCAGATGGAGACGTACGCCGGCGTCGACGACGTGCGTGACGGCTTCGCCGCGGGCAAGCCGCAGATCGACGTCGAACTCAAACCTGCCGGCCGATCGCTCGGTCTGACCAGCGAGGACGTCGCCCGGCAGGTTCGCGCCGCCTTCTTCGGGGCCGAGGCTCTGCGTCTGCAGCGCGGGCGTCACGAGGTTCAGGTGATGGTCCGCCTGCCAGAAGACGAGCGCCGAAGCCTGGCCGCGGTTGAGAACCTCATCGTCCGAACGCCCGGCGGTGGCGAGGCGACCCTCAGCCAAGTGGCCGAGCTGATTCCCGGCAGGGCGCCAACGGAAGTCGAACGCATCGACGGCCGACGCGTCGTCAGCGTGACCGGCAACATCGACCTGGACGTTGCCAATCCCGGTGCCGTCCGGGCCGCGCTGGAAGACGAAGTGCTGGCCGACTTGCGGTCCGAGTTCCCGGGCCTGAGCGTCGGCTTCGGCGGGCGGCAACGCGAGGAGTCGCGGGCGATGGAGCAACTCCGCACCGGCTTGCTTGTCGCGGGCATCCTCATCTACGCACTGCTCGCCGCGCTGTTCCGCAGCCACGCACAGGCGGTCGTCGTGATGGGCGTCGTGCCGGTCGCGGTCGCGGCGGCCATCTTCGGTCACGTGTTGCTCGGCTACGACCTGTCGGTCGTCAGCCTGTTCGGCATCATCGCCGTCGGCGGCCTGGCGGTGAACGGCGGGCTCGTCCTGGTCAAAGAAGCCAATCGCCGTCGCGACGAGGAGGACGCCGACCCCTTCGCCGCCGCCGCGGGTGCCTCGCGCCGTCGCCTGCGGCCGATCCTGCTGACCAGCCTGACGACCTTCGCCGGCTTGGCTCCGATGATCCTCGAAACCGACCCACAGGCACTGTTCCTCGTCCCGATGGCCATCGCGCTGGGCGTCGGCACGCTCGTCAGCGGCCTGATCCTCCCCCTCGCCGTCCCCGCCGGGCTCCTGGTCGTCAACGACATCGTCCGGCTACGGCACCGCCTCACAGCGCCCCAGGAACCGTCACTCGCCAGCTCGCCAACGCAGGCCTAGTGGCCGTCTCACCACGCACCGCGTTGGATGACGACGCGGTAGCCGTCGAGGTCTTCGAACGTTCGCCCAGCCCGGTCCCAATACGGGTTGTACGACGCGACCTGCCGAAACCCAGCCGCCACCATCCGTTCACACCGCTGCTCCCACTCGGCTGAGTCCAAGACGTAGAAGACGACGAGATGATCCTGCGTCGGTGCATCCGGCACAACGTGGCCGCGATGGTGCGTGAACTCGAAGTGATACGCCGCCCCCGGACTTCCGAGCATGACGCCGTCAAAGCCGTCGTGGTCGTCGAACGCGCCGATCACTTCGAGCCCGAGCCCATCGCGATACATCGCCACGATCGCCGCCAACCGATTCGTCGGCCGGGCCACCCGAAGCTGCGTCGACCCATCCATGACGCCGCGACGCTAGCGATCGTCCGTCGAAGGGTGACGACCGACGCGGCTGTATCCAGCGACGCGCTGACCCATAGCGACAAAACCGCACTGACCATCGCACTCCATGGACAAGCATGAGGCAAAGAGTTGGCGGGACGTAAGCCTGTTCGAACGTGCACCGTCTGCCCCTGTGCCGCACCCGTTCATCCAGTCCCACTAGCAGCCGGCCGAGGGTTCGGTACGCTGGAGCGGCCATGACGACGCTGCAGATTCACGACCAGACCCTCGACGGCCAGCGCGATGCTGCTCCGACGGAGCTGACCTTCGATGGGCTGGCCGAGACGGTGACCGTCCGCGAGCTGATCCGGGCCCGCGTCTACCAGGAGGCCGACGACCACAACCGCCGCGTCCGCGAGGCCAATGCCGGTGCCCAGCCGTACGGCGGCCTCGTCACGCCCGCCGACGCCGAACGCGAGCTCAACGGCCCGAAGCACGGCCGGCTACTGGCCAAGGAGGTCGACTGGCGCAAGCAGTTCGACGCCGCAATCGACGCGTTCGAGCGGAACGGCTTTCTGATTCTGGTCGATGACGAACAGTTAACCGACCTCGACGCCGCGATCACGCTCGGCCCGAGCACCGACGTCGCATTTGTTCGGCTCACCATGTTGGTGGGAGGCTGAGGCGATGGGGGAACAAAACCTGCCGCCGTTGACCGTCTACGACGAGCCGCGACCCTGGTCGCCGGAGGCAGCTGACTTGGTTCAGCAGGTTTGGCCCGGCCCGCGGCCATTGCTCGATGAGGCTTTCGCGAAAGCGGATCAGTTCCACGCACGCGTCGAGCTCTTTCCTTACGCCGAGCTGGCATCAGAATACGAGCGTCTTGCGCATCTCCTGAGAAAGCTCATCGATGACCGGCTGAGCGCCCATTCGTCATTTGTCGGCGACATGGAATCCTACAAGAGCTTAATCAAGAGCTCGAAGCAATCATTTACCACCCGAACGCTTCTAGCCGCAGAGCATCTCGGTAGGTGGTTGTGGCAGACGCCGCTGATCGACAGATCCTGGAAGTCTGATACTCGAACGGTGGCAATTGCGTGGTCCGAAGTGACACGGGCACTCGATGACCTGCGGCAGCGTCTCTGGTCGCGTCGAAGCGTGCCTCCTTTACGAGAGCTTACTGCATTGATTGCTGTCGCGAAGCACTTTCATCGAGAGCGAAGTGACTGGCCGTATGCGAGTAAGGAGTCAGTCAGCGTCTCGAGGCTGATCATCGCGTACTGGAGAAGTCACGGCGACATAGATTCTCAGACTCGCCAAGAGGCACAACGTCTTCGAGACCTAGTCTCTGACTGCCACTATGCCGGTACGGACGTTCGAAAGCTTCAACACGATTTTGAGGAGTTGCTGGGTGATGAGACGTTCGAACTAGTCGGCGGCGACGTCTGGTCGGACACACTTAGCGCAGACACAGAACACTCCTCGACCTGGCAGGCACTGCTGCGATTCTGCCGAACGGTCAACGTGACAAAGGCGTCCAAGCCGTGGATGAAGCAGGCCCGTCCGCTGGTCGAGGCGGTTGGGCAAACGTCGGTCTCCGACGCGGTCCGACGCTGGTTTCCGCTCGTGGGCCTGGCCGGATCGGTAGAACGCCAGTGGAACGGCTACCTCGACGACCCATCACGCTCGGTGCCGCTCTTCGACAACCAGGCTGTCCTGGCCGGACTCGCCTGGGCGGCGTGCTCGGGGTGTGATGATCCGCCGTTGACGGCAGTGGCCGACGCTGCGGCGAAGTGTTACCAAAACATTCCGAAGGTCGGCGTTCGTTGCGAGTCGCTGGGCAACAGCTTCGTCCGCGCGATCGCAAACACATCGACCCGCGACGCGGCCGTGCAGCTGCTGCGTTTGGAGCACCTCGTTCGCCAGCCGAAACACCGCAAGACCATCAACAAGGCAGTCGCCAAGCTGTGCGAGGACCTCGGCGAGGAGCGTGCCACACTCGAAGAGGCGGCGGTGCCCGACTACGGCTTGGTCGACGGGAGCGTGCGCGAACGAGTCGCCGATGCAGAAGCCGAGCTGACCGTCGCTCCGCGCGATCGAGTTGTGGTCGCTTGGAGTTATGTCGACGGCAAGGGTCGGTCCAAGACGTCCCGATCGGCACCGAAGGCTGTCCGCGACTCGGAGCCCGAAGCCGTCGAAGCTATCAAGCGAAAGGCGAAGGAGATCGAGTCGCTTCTCCCGGCTCAGAGGTCGCGGCTGGAGCTAATGCTCCGCGAGACGCGCACGTGGCGATTCGATGCCTGGCGGTCCGCATACCTGGACCATGGCCTCGTCGGGACGGTTGCCCGCCGCCTCATCTGGTCGATCGATGGCATTGAGGTCGTCTGGATCGACGGAAGGCTTCACGACGTCGCAGGCAAGCCGATCGAGTTCGCGGCAACAGCAAAAGTGCAACTGTGGCACCCGATTACGGCCAAGGCAGACGACGTACTTCGATGGCGACAGCGGCTCGAAGCAACGGGCGTGACGCAGCCGTTCAAGCAGGCGCATCGGGAGGTTTACGTCCTGACGGATGCCGAGCGTCAGACGAGTGTCTACTCGAATCGCTTTGCGGCACACATTCTGAAGACGCCGACACTCGTCGCGGTGGCCCAGAAACGTCGCTGGGTGGTCGGGCTCTTCGGCGGCGAATCGTCACCGAAGACAGAGCTGCCCGCGTGGAACATGCGAGCAGAGTTCTGGGTCGACGAAGCCGATGTCGGCGACGGTGATCAGGATGATGGATACAGCTTCGGCCCGAGTTACCTCGCGACGGATCAGGTTCGGTTCCATGAGCTCGGCGAGCAGGACCCGATGCCGCTGGATCGCGTGCCTCCCGTCGTGCTGAGCGAGGTGATGCGAGATGTCGACCTCTTCGTCGGCCTCGCAAGCGTCGGCAACGACCCGCAGTGGCGCGACCGTGGCGTTGAGCAACGCTACCGAGACTACTGGCACGACTTCTCCTTCGGCGACCTTGGCCAGACGGCTCAGACGCGGAAGGCGGTGTTGGAGAAGCTCATCCCGCGGTTGAAGATCGCGGAGCGCTGCTCGTTCTCCGACAAGTTCCTCGTCGTTCACGGGGACGTGCGGACGTACAAGATCCACCTCGGCAGCGGCAACATTCTCATGGAGCCGAATGATCAGTACCTCTGCATCGTGCCCGACAGGCGGGCGGAGGCGGCGACGGAAAAGAGCTACCTGCCGTTCGAGGGCGACCGCACGATGAGCGTCATCGTCAGCAAAGCGCTGCTGCTGGCGGATGACACGAAGATTACGGATTCGACGATCATTTCTCAGATTCGCTGATCGCCTCGGCGAGTTCGTGGTCGAGGTGTCGCCGCCTCTGCTTGAGGCTTTGATCTCGCCCTTCAGCTTCTTGTGAAGCTTCGGTTTTGTGTACTGATCTTGTCAATCGGCGGCGGGTTTGCCCATGCCAGGTTTATTGCAAGCGGCGCGCCGGCCTCACCAGAGGTCGTCGGTCGTGCGTTGCATGAAGGCGAAAAAGCACATGCGTTCCTGCTTCTCGACCACGCCGCGAAGGCTGAAGAGCTTGAAGTACCAGGCCCGTTCGGATTCCAGCGGACTCTCGTCATCCGGGTCCGGAACGGAGGCCCGGCCGACGACGTCGACGGCGGGCACGCTCATCAGCGTGTCGCACAGGTGCAGGATGTCCATCTCGTCGACGGCGAGCGTCGAGAGCAGAAACAAGCCGTGCTTCTGGAGCGTGTCGCGGAGATACCACGCGGCCGGGTCGGCCTCGATCTCGTCGAGCGCTTCGAGGTACTTCTGGTCGGCTTCGTCGCTTCGCCAGCCGAGCTCCTGACGTTCGTCTTCGCGGCGTTGCTCCAGGGCCACCTCGACGTGGGCCTTGTAACGTTCGTAGAAGCTGTCGACCTCGTCACCGGCGAGCCAGCGGACGATCATCGCTTCGTTGGGGCGACGCAGGATGTGGTAATCGTTGGTCGTCAGCCGGGGCTGCGCGACGGGCATCGTCAGCACGCGACGGGCAGCATCAACGCCATCGGCGGGCAGGATCGGACCGGTGTTGGTGTCCTTCTGCTTCTCCAGTTTGCCGATTGTCTGCTGCAGCTCGCGGGCGACCTCGGCGTCGAGGTTGATGATCGCCGCGTCGAATTTGCGTGGGCCCTCGTAGACGGCGGCGAGCTCGCCGTGGATGCGGAGCTGCTCGACGACCTCGCGTGCTCGCGTCTCGGGATCGGCGGCGACGTTGTCCTGGGCGTCGAAGCTGTCGAAGCCGTCCTCGTCTTCAAAATCGGCCGGCATGGAACGAGCGTACGGCCGCGAGTTTCGAGGCTGGGCGTATCCTGTTCAGACGGCTATTTTGCCGTTCTCCCCGAACCTTTACCAATAACGCCATGTCCACCACTGCCGCCGCTGACGCACGAATCACGACCAATGGACGCTGTCCCGTCATGGGCATTTCAGGCCTCGCCCTCGGCAAGTCCGGCTACGCCAACAAGGACTGGTGGCCCGATCAGCTCGACGTCGGCATCCTCCACCAGCACGGCGGCAAGGCCAGCCCGATGGCGGACGATTTCGACTACGCCAAGGCGTTCGAGTCGCTGGATTTGGCGGAGGTGAAGAAGGACATCGAGAAGGTGCTGACGACCAGCGTCGACTGGTGGCCGGCCGACTTCGGGCACTACGGGCCGTTCATGATCCGCATGGCGTGGCACGCGGCCGGCACGTATCGCACGGCTGACGGTCGCGGCGGCAGCGGGTCGGGCATGTTGCGTTTCGCGCCGCTCAACTCCTGGCCTGACAACGCGAACCTCGACAAGGCGCGCCGGCTCATCTGGCCGGTGAAGCAGAAGTACGGCAGCAAGCTGTCGTGGGGTGATCTCATGATCCTGACCGGCAACGTCGCGATCGAGTCGATGGGCCTGCCGACGTTCGGCTTCGGCGGCGGACGCGTCGACCGGTGGGAGCCGGACGATGGCATCTACTGGGGCCCGGAACAAGAGTGGCTCGCCGACAAGCGGTACGACGGCAAAGAGCCCGGCAAGCGCATGCTCGAAACGCCGCTCGGTGCCGTGCAGATGGGCCTGATTTACGTCAACCCGCAGGGCAGCAACGGTCGACACGATCCGAAGGAGTCGGCACACGACATCCGCGAGACGTTCGGCCGAATGGCGATGAACGACTACGAGACCGTCGCGCTCGTCGCCGGTGGGCACACGTTCGGCAAGTCGCACGCGGCGGCCGAGCCGGCAATGCACGTCGGGCCCGAGCCGGAGAGCGCCGCGATCGCCGATCAGGGCTTCGGCTGGCGCAACTCGTTCGAATCGGGTCGCGGTGCCCACACGATCACGAGCGAGATGGAAGGCGTCTGGACGAGCAAGCCGACGCAGTGGGACAACGACTACCTCGACAAGCTCTTCAAGTACGACTGGCAACAGACGCGTTCGCCCGCGGGTGCCGTGCAGTGGGAGCCGGTCGGCGACGTCGATGAGAGCGACCTCGTGCCCGACGCGCACGACCCGAGCAAGAAGCACAAGCCGATGATGTTCACGACGGACCTCTCGCTGAAGGAGGATCCGTCGTACAAGGAGATTTCGAGGCATTTCCAGCAGAATCCCGAAGAGTTCGGCCAGGCATTCGCCAAGGCGTGGTACAAGCTGACCCACCGCGACATGGGCCCGCACGAGCGTCTGCTCGGGCCGGAAGTGCCCGAGCCGCAGCTTTGGCAGGATCCGGTACCCGCGGTCGAAGGCGAGCTCGTCAACGACGAGGACGTCAAGCAGCTCAAGGCGAAGCTGCTCGACAGCGGCCTGACCACGGCCCAGCTCGTCTCGACGGCTTGGGCAGCAGCGTCGAGCTTCCGCGGCACCGACAAGCGCGGCGGAGCCAACGGCGGTCGCATTCGTCTCGAGCCACAGAAATCCTGGACGATCAATCAACCCGACGAGCTCGCGAAGGTTCTGCCGGTGTTGGAGAAAGTCGCCGACGACTGGAACGCGTCGAGCGACCGCAAGATCAGCTTCGCCGACACCGTCGTTCTCGGCGGATGTGCCGGCGTCGAATCGGCGGCAAAGCAGGGCGGCGTTGACGTGACCGTGCCATTCCGTCCGGGTCGGACCGATGCGTCGCAGGAGCACACCGATGTCGACTCGTTCAACGTGCTCGAAATCACGGCCGACGGTTTCCGCAACTACATCTCATCCGACCACACGAAGCCGGCCCACGAGCTGCTCATCGATCGGGCCCACCTGCTCAACCTGACCGCGCCGGAAATGACGGCGCTTGTCGGCGGACTGCGCGTCCTCGGCACCAACGTCGGTCACCCGACGCTCGGCCTGTTCACCGAACGCCCGGGGACGCTGAGCAACGACTTCTTCGTCAACCTGCTCGACATGCAGTACGAGTGGGGCGTCAGCACCATGTGCGACCACTTCTACGAGGGCAAGCACCGCGAGACGGGCGAGACCAAGTGGATGGGCACGAGCGTCGACTTGCTCTTCGGCAGCAACAGCATCTTGCGGGCGCTTGCAGAGGTCTACGCGAGCGACGATGCCGGCGAAATGTTTATCCACGACTTCATCACAGCGTGGAACAAGGTGATGGAACTCGATCGATTCGACCGTTGAGTTCCGATCCGACGAAGCACCGCCATACGGACACAACTCGATGTGAAGAACATGATGTTGCTGGCACGGCAAGTGCATGGTCGGCAACACAGTGCAGGAGTCGTCGTCTTATCCCGGCACGTGTGCCGTCGATGTTTTGATCATCGGCGGCGGTTGCGCGGGACTGGCGCTGGCACACCGCTTGGAGTCGTCGTCGCTGAGCGTTGCAGTCGTCGAGCCGCGCACTGACTACGGTCGCGATCGCACTTGGTGTTTCTGGCTCGACGAATCGCCCGACCGGCGTGATCCTGCCGACGCGATTCCGGAAGTCGTTCGCAAGAACATCCGCTGGCGATGGTCCAAGTGGGCCGTCGACGGCGGGATGGGTGATGCGGTGATTCGGTCAATGCCCGGGCTCTCGTATGCCGGGCTCACGGCGACCGACTACTACGACGCGATCCTTCCGACGCTCAAGAAGACCACGCTCTATCGCGGCTGGTCTGCAGACCGTGTCGACGCGACCGGTGCTCGGATCCGTCGAGATGGCGAGTCGGTCGAGCTCGCAGCGCGATTCGTCGTCGACACTCGTCCGCCCGCGAGCTACAGGCCCAACCCGACGACGCGTGAGTCGGTCGGCGCTTCGGACGGCGACGAAGACCTGATTCAGCAGTTCGTCGGCCGAACGTTCCGAGGCAAGCTGGATCAGTCGCTCGCGACCGTGATGCAGTTCGACGAGGACTCCGAGACAGAGACCGGGCTCGCGTTCCTCTACGTCCTGCCCGTCGGCGACGACGAAGTGCTGGTCGACTGGACTGGCATGCTCCGAGCCCCGCTGGCATGGAGCGAGGCAGAAGCACGGCTCATCGAAGGGGTCCAAAAGCACTACCCACAGCTCGAGCTCGACGAGGACGGCTACGCCGAGTCGGGCCTGTTGCCGATGTCGTCGGCGAGCGATGTTCGACCCAAAGACGACGGCATCGTCCGCCTCGGCATTCGCGGCGGCGCGTGCCGGCCGAGCACCGGTTACGCCTTCCTCCAGATCCAACGCCAAGCGCAAAAGCTGGCGGACGAACTGACGCACCGCGACGACCTTGTGGCACCTGCACCAGCTGGCCGGAGTCGCTGGCTTCAGCTCCTCGATCACATTTTCGTTCGCAAGCTGCGCAAGGAGCCCGAAGCCTTCCCAGGCCTGTTTGCAAGGCTTTTCCGCCAAGTCCGGCCGGACCGGCTAGCTCGCTTCTTATCGGACGTCCCGACCGCGCGCGATGGAGCCTCGGTCGTCATGGCGATGCCGAAGCTTCCATTTGCCAAAGAAGCGATCGCTGGGCTTGGCGTCGTACGTCGAATCAAGTCGATTGACTGGCAGTCGCACCGCCGCCTGGCCGTTCCGGTCACGGCGGTGTTGACGTTGGTTCTCGTCGGCCTGCTGCAGTGGCTGTCGATTCCAGCAACTGTCCAGGTCGGCCTGCTCGCGATTGCGGCAGCCGTCGGCATGGCGCATGGTGCGACGGACGTCTGGGTCGGACGCCGACTCTTCGGCAACACCGCTCAAGGGCGTGCGCGATTCGGCCAGCTGTATGTCGCACTCGCAGCGGCAGCGGTGGGGCTGTACCTCCTCGCGCCCGGCGTCTGGCTCGTCGGTTTCCTCGCACTGTCTCTACTGCACTTTGGCTTCGGCGAGTTGCCTTCGCTGACACCGCGATCGATCGGCGAGGGCGTCGAGTCGCTTGTCCGCGGGCTGATGCCGATCGCCTTGCCGGCTCTGATCTTTGCCGGCGACGTGCAGTTCGCACTCGCCGCGATCGCGCCGTCGTCCGCCGCGATCGTGACATCGACGCTCGCGTTCCTCGCCGTGCCGACGTTGTTGGCTGTGGGCGTGCTCCTCGTGGTGGACGTGGCAGCCAGACGCTGGCTGTCCGCCGCAGAACTCGTGGCCGTCGCGGCGTTGTTGGTCTTCGTGCCGCCGCTTTTGGCGTTCGCTGTCTACTTCGCCCTCTGGCATTCGACGCGGCACCTGCTGAGCGACGTCATCGACGCTCCGGCCGGTGGTGCCGAGCGTCCGATCGCACCTGTCGTCTTCGCAACGATTGCCCCGGTCGCCGGTGCATTGATCATTTGGCCGTTGCTTTGGGCATCGCCTTTGGCTGGCGGCGCTCTGTCGGCAACGTCTGCAGCGATTCGCGTCGTGTTCGTCACGCTGGGCTGCCTGACGGTCCCGCACATGCTTCTCGTTTTCGTCGCCGCTCGCCGCCACGTGGTGGCACAGCAGCAGGCGACGTCATCCGTTCGGCAGGCCCCTTCGGTCGCCGTTTCACCTTCCGCTCTAACGCTCTAATTCAGGAGACCTGCCGATGGTCATGGAGAACTTCATCGTGTTCAGCCCTTGGGCGAACTTCATCATCGCCCACGTGCTGAGCCTTGGAGCTGCAGCCATGTTTGCGGGGCTTGTCTACTTCATCGTCACGGCGAAGCAGATCAGCCCGAAGTACCGCGTTGCCAACTGGCTCGGCGCGGTCGTCATGGTTTCAGCTGCTCTGGAACTGGGCAACCAGTACATCGTCTGGAAAAGCTCGATCGTGCCGTTCACCGGTGCCGACGGTGCCACGCTCTTCGCTGTCGGCGAAAACAGCTCGCGCTTCAGCAACGGCTACCGCTACGTGAACTGGTCGATCGATGTGCCCGTGCTGCTCGCGCAGTTCGTGGTCGTCTTCGGACTCATGGGCAAGAAATTCTGGTCGCCCGTGATTCAGTTCACGATCGCCGGCTTGCTCATGATCTACTTCGGTTACATCGGCCAGTTCTTCGAGGCCGTTCCAGAAGCTGGCACTCAGATCGCCGCTGGCGCTAGCAGTGTCGGTGGTGACCTTCTGGCCAGCAACGTCGGTCAGAACGCGACCTACTGGCTCATGTTTGTCGTGTCCTGCGTCTTCTACCTCTGGATTCTGTACCTGGTGCTCGCGGTCGGCCTGAACAAGGACAACCTTGCCAAGCTGCCGCCCAAGGCCCAGGCGTGGATGAAGGCTGTCGTCTGGACGCTCTTCGGATCGTGGATGCTCTACCTCGTCGGCTACCTCATGCCGGCCGTGAGCATCTCCGAAGAATCTGCCGTGATCCGTCAGATGGCATACACCATCGCCGACATCGTCTCGAAGGTGCTCTACGGCATCATGCTCGGCTACGTTGCGGTCCTTCGCAGCAACGCCGAGGGTTACAACGAAGACCGACTCGACCGCATTGGTTACGACCAGGGCGGCAAGCAGCTGGGTCAGTACGACCCGACGACCGAGGCGACCGCCTGAACGCAGGCAACTGGACGTTCCGGAACGTCTTACCCGGAGGCAGGGCCATCAACGTGACCCTGCCTCTTTCATTGGCGGCGCCGCCGCAGAAGCTCAAGACGTTGATTGTGCTACGGTCCGCCCGCTTTGGACGCTCGGCCACTAGGACTCATCGCGGGCGAGGGAATCTTCCCGATCCTCGTCGCACGCGGAGCAAAGGCGGCGGGGCGACGCGTGATCTGCGCCGGCTTCGACGGCATGGCCGACCCGAAGCTGGTCGACGAGGTGGACGCCTACCGGCCCGTCAGCTTCGTCCGGGTCACGTCCTGGACGCGCTTCCTCCGCAAGCACGACGTGGCCGAGGCGATCATGGTCGGCCGGGTGGCGAAGCAGAATCTGCACGTCAAGCACGAGATGCTCTGGGCCTTGCGTCAGGTGCCCGACTGGGCGACCTTCTGGGCCTGGTTCACCGAGTTTCGCCATGACCGCCGATCCGAAACCGTCTTGCTGCGGACCGCACACGAACTTGAAAAGCGCGGGGTGACCCTCATCGACTCCACCACGTTCAACAAAGACCAACTCGCCGACGAAGGCGTGATGACGCGTCGCTCGCCGTCCGAAACCGAAGCCCGCGCGATCGAACGCGGCTGGCACCTCGGCGGCATGCTGACGCGCGAAGACGTCGGCCAGAGCATGGCCGTTCGCGATCGCGACGTCCTGGCGATTGAGGCGACCGAAGGCACCGACGCGATGATCCGCCGCGCCGGCGACCTCTGCCGCGGCGGCGGATGGGTGCTGCTCAAGCGCGGCAACACGCGTCGCGACCCACGCATGGACGTGCCGACGATCGGGCTCAAGACGATCGAGACCATCAAGGCCGCCGGTGCGTCCTGCGTCTGCGTCGAGGCGGGACACGTCATGCTCCTGGAACGTGAGAGAGTCCTCGCCGCCGCGAACGAAGCGGGCTTGTGCATCGTCGGTCGCCGAAGCGACGACTGAGCGCATCAGAGCCAGAGATCGCGAAGACGCAAAGTCGCGAAGAGTGACGCGAAGAAGAGAAAAGAAGCCGAGAGACTTGCTCTGACCCTGAGCAACGCCTGCTCGACCTTCGCGTCTGTCTTCGCGCCTTTGCGTCTTCGCGATCTCCGAGACGACAGCCAGAAGGGCGGCCCAACCTATCTTGCCTGTGTGAATGCCGACGGACTGACGGTTGTGGCCATCCTCTACTGGCTGGCGTTGGCGGGGTGGTTTGGGGCGGTGTTTTTCGTCGTGATGTCCGCAGCGACAGTGCATCGAACTGTCGAAGAGGCGGACCCGACGCTGCCGACAGTGCTGAGCGTCAACTTAGAAGGCCGGCACGCGGCGTTGCTCGGCGGGCGCATCGTGGGCGATCTGCTCGGCCGCCTCTGGACGATCGAGCTGCTGGCCATGGTGATGCTGGGCATCGCGACGATCGCAGAGTGGCTGCTGGTCTTCCGCGACGGGCGAGATGTTCTGCTTCCTGCCGTGCGGACAGTGTTGCTCGCCGCAGCCGCAGGAGCAGCGTGGTACGGCAATCGCGTCCTGCGGGCCCGGGCGGAGCGGCACCGGGCGAGGTATGTCGAAGTCGCCGACGATCCCGAGGCATCGGAGGAGGCTGCGGGGCAGTTCAATCGTGACCAGGCGGACGCGTCGTCGTTGCTCATGATCGAGCTGGCGATGCTGGCGGGCGTCGTGCTGTTCGCTGCGATCGGCCTGGGCGTTCCCGCGGCTTCGGTGGTGACGCTGACCTGACGTGCCGGATACGCTCCGGGCAATCATGGAGAACACGAACAAGCCACGACGCGGCAAGCCTCGTCGCCCCGTCGAAGGCGATCACTACAACCGCGGCCAACACGGCTCGGCCCCGCCACGAGATCTTGAGCAGACCGTTGAGTCGGCCGAGCCCAAAATGAGCGTCCGCCGACGCGACCTGCGCGACGTCGTCCGCACGCTCGATGAGCTCTCTGACGAGCTGCACGAGCTCCCCAACGGCGACCTCGTCGCTCGCATCGTCCGCACGAGCATCAAGCTGCTTCGCGACGAGACCAATCGCGGCGACGTCAAGCTCATCGATAACGCCTTCGCCGAACTGCGCTACGCCCTCAAGGTCTTCGCGCCGTATCGCGATACTCGGAAGATCAGCATCTTCGGCAGCGCCCGCACACCTGAGGCTGACGCTGACTACAAGGCGGCCGAGGCGTTCGGTCGCGACATGGAGCAGAACGGCTGGATGGTCATCACCGGTGCCGGCGGCGGCATCATGGCGGCAGGCCACGGCGGGGCGGGCGCGGAGGGCTCCTTCGGCCTGAACATCTCGCTGCCGTTCGAGCAGTCGGCCAACGAGTTCATTCACGGCGATCCGAAGCTGGTCGACTTCAAGTACTTCTTCACGCGCAAGCTGATGTTCGTCCGCTCAAGCCACGCGGTCGCACTCTTCCCCGGCGGCTTCGGGACGATGGACGAGGGCTTCGAAGTGCTGACGCTCATCCAGACCGGCAAGAGTCCGCCGATGCCGCTGGTCATGGTCGACCACGACGGCAGCGACTACTGGTCCGCGTGGCACGACTACGTCAAGGACCACCTGCTCCGCGATGGCCTGATCAGCGAGCAAGACCTGTCGCTCTACACGCTCACCCAGGACATCCGCGAGGCCGCGGAGCATTGCCGCAAATTCTACGAGAACTTCCACTCGCTCCGCTACAGCCGCGACCTGATCATTCTGCGGCTCAAGCACAAGGTGACGGATCAGCAGCTCGGCGACATCAAGGAGCGTTTCGCCGACATCGCCGACCCTGAGATTGCCGAACGGATTGGCGAGCGGGCATGGCGCAGCTGCGGACCTCTGAAGGTCGAGCGGAACGAGAAGAAGCTCCGGCATCTGCATCGCCTTGTCTTCCCCTTCAACCGCAAAGATCACGGCCGACTCCGACAGATGATCGATCACCTGAACGATCTGCCGCTGGCGTAGGGGCAAGGTCGTTACGCTGATCGCGTGACAGAGCGGCAAAGACTCCTCGCGGGCGCTGCCGCGCTGCTTGTGGTGCCGGCGACCATCGCGTTTGCGCTCGCCACACGCCACGGTCTCGCACTCGATGGCGATGCAGCGACGTACCTCGACCTCGCCCGATCCATCCGCCTGGGCGACGGCCCGACGCTGACCGGCTTCGGCGCATTCGAGCCGACGCCGTCGACGCACTTCCCGCCGCTGTTTCCGGCGTGGCTGGCGGCTGTCGGGACGGCACGGTGGGGCAACTGGTTGCTCCTGATCACGTCCTGCGTGCTGATGGTGGCTGCCGTCATGCGGACAACAGTGCTGTGGGACATGCGATCATTCACATCCGCCATTGTGGCCCTGATGGCTGCGATCGGAGTGACGTGCGTCGCACTGCACCCGGACGCGCAGGCGACCTTCGCGGCCGTGGGGAGCGAGGCGTTGTTCGTACCGTTGATGCTCGGTGCCGTCCTGGCGACGCTCGCCCGACGGCCGTGGTGGGTCGCTGGTTTGGTTGCGCTGGCTTTACTGACGCGGCACGTCGGGATCGCGCTGCTCGTTCTGCCGATTTTCGCAGCGGAACGACGCTGGTGGAGCGTCGGCCTGCTTGCGAGCGCAGCGGCAGCGTTGCCGTACCTGACGTGGCGCTGGTGGGTCGCCTGGCAGGGCGTTCCGCCCGATCGCATCGGCCGCTGGCACGGCCTGACTCGGTGGGACCTGGGCGACTCACTCCAGACGTTTGCCCGCTGGATCTTGCCGACGCCTCACGACGTGCCGATCAACGGCTTCTGGCTCGCGATGGGCTTCCTTGTCTTCGCCACGTTCGGCTACCTCTGCTGGAGTCGCCGGGAGCTGATTGCTCTAATCGCCGCGTACCTCGCAGTTGTGCTCGTCGCGAAGGCGACCGTCGACCAACACATTCCGCTCGGTGGTCGGATCTGGTTCCCGCTGCTGTTCCTTCTGCCGATCGCCGTTTCAGCCAGAACGTTTCACCGCATCGAGCAGCGACGTCGAAAGCGGCAGCGACTGCTCGATGACGGACAGTACGACGATGTCTACGAGTCGCTCACCGCAGACCATGCTCGCGGCGATGTTGAGCCGTCGAAGCTGGCCAAGCCGTTCCTCAGCATCGTGCTGATGTCGATGATGGCCGCGCTCCTCGGTGGCATCGTCTTCACGCTGGACCGCTTCCGGCACGGTGCTGGCTACGCGTCTCCCGACTGGACCACCTCCCCGACGCTGGCATGGGTCGAGCAGCAGCCAACGTCGACGACGATCCGCTCCGACGCCGCTGATTCGATTCATGTCTTGCTTCGCCGGCCCGCGATGTTTTTGCCCAAGAGCCGGTTCGAGACCGCCGGTCGGCCGAACACGCGGCGGTTTGATCAGCTGCGCGACCTCCGCGGCAGCGGGGCGACGTTCGTCTTTTTCACTTCGGTCGATCGCGACTACTTCGTCACCGCCGAAGACGTCCGACGCCTCTTGGATGTTGAAGAGGTGGCCCGCTTCGATGACGGCTTCGTCTTGCGCGAAGTCGCCTTCTCCCGCTGAGCGATCACCTTCGGCCCGCTCGGACAGTGGTCGAACAGCACGCAGATGTCGCACTTGGGCGAACGGCTGTCGCAGATGCGGCGGCCGTGGTGGATGAGCAGGTGGCTGAACATCGCCCACTCCTCCCGCGGCACGATCTTCATCAGATCGGCCTCGACCTTCACGGCGTCGTCGTGCTTTGACAACGCCAGCCGACGCGAGAGCCGGCCAACGTGCGTGTCGACGGCGATGCCGTAGAAGACGCCGATCGCGTCGCCCAGCACGACGTTGGCCGTCTTCCGACCGACGCCGGCCAGTTTCGTCAGCGCCTCCATCGTGTCAGGCACCTCGCCGTCATAGTGCTCGACCAGGTCCGCCGCCATCGAGCGGATCGACTTGGCCTTCTGGCGGAAGAACCCGCACCTCTTGACCATCGATTCCAGCTCGGCCGGGTCGCTCTCGGCAAACGCTCGGGCATCGCGATACCGATCGAACAGTGCCGGCGTCGTCAGGTTGACGCGCGCGTCGGTGCACTGGGCCGACAGGATCGTCGCTACCAGCAGCTGCAGCGGCGTGTCGAAATCAAGACTGCAGCGGGCGTCCGGGTGCTCGGCCTTGAGCACCGGCAGCATCGCAGCGACCCGCTCGCGTCGCTTCTTAAAGCTCTCGACCGACGGCACGACAAAACGTAGCCGTCACCGTTGCGGCAGCTTCACCGGATCAGCGGTCGAGCCGGGAATCGTGCCGAACAGACCGGTGAACAGCAGCGTCGCGCCGCGTTCGCCGTAGTCGTCTTCGTCGTAGCCCATCTTGGCAGGCGGAAACTTGATGGGACGGCTGGGGCGATCGTTCGTCGCGGGCGTCGTCCATGGCTTCTCGCGCGAGGTCGTCGGCATGCTCCGACATCGCATTCAGCCTGTTCCGCAGCAACTCACTCCGTCATCCCGAGCGCAGCCGAGGGACCTCGCCTCGTTCTACATCGGGGAACAGACGAGGTCCTTCGACTCGCTGCGCTCGCTCAGATGACGGATTGCACGAGCTACACGTACGGCGTTTTCCGCGGCTCGGCCGGCTGATCGTCGGGAAGCTCCAGGGCTCCGACCAGGTCCGATAGCTTGGCCACCTCTTGCCGCTCGCACCACTCGGCCAGGCCCTTGGCGATCTGCTCGGGCGTCGACGGGTCGACGAATAAGGCCGTCCCGATTGCGACGGCCGAGGCGCCGGCGAGGACAAACTCGGCCGCGTCCATCCAGGTCTGCACGCCGCCCATGCCGACGATCGGGACGCCGTTGTGGCGGGTGACGTTGCGGTAGACCCGGCTGACGAGGTGGAGCGCGATCGGCTTGATCGCCGGCCCGCTGAGTCCGCCGGTGACGTTGGCCAGACGCGGCTTTCGTTTGTTCACGTCGACCGTCATCGCCGTGAACGTGTTGACCAGCGTCAACACGTCGGCCCCACCTTCACACGCCGCCTCGGCCGTCACGCAGATGTCTGGCACGTTCGGCGAGAGCTTCACCATCAGCGGCTTGTCCGGCAGGGCGTCTTTGCAGGCGCGGGTCAGCTCGCGAAGCAGGTCGGCATCGGTGCCGAAGGTCAGGCCGTCCTTGACGTTCGGGCACGAGACGTTGAGCTCGACGCCCTTCACCGCTGGCAGGGCGTTCATTGCGCCCACGACCTCGACGTAATCGTCTGTGGCATGTCCGGCGACGTTGACGACGACCGGGCACGGCATCGACTCGATCTGCGGCAGCTTCTCGGTCTTGAATCGGTCGAGCCCGACGTTGGCCAGGCCGATGGCGTTCATCATGCCGCCGCGGGTTTCGACGATGCGTGCAGGAGCGTTGCCGGGGCGTTCCTCGCGCGTGACGGACTTGGTGACGAAGCAGCCCAGCTTCGAGAGGTCGGTGAAGTCGGCGTATTCGGGCCCGTAGCCGCAGGTGCCGCTGCAGGTCATCGTCGGGTTGTCGAGGCGGAGCCCCGCGAGATCGACGGAAAGGTCGGACGTCACGCGATCAATCTAGCGCGGCATCAAAAGCACGAGCCGCGACGATGGTCGCGGCTCGCAGCAGTTCGGGCATCCGCGACTGGCGTCGCGGCGTGGGCTTACTTTTTCTTCTTGGCCTTCTTGTCGTCTTCGGCCTCAGGCTTCTTGACGGTCTTCTTGCCGACGACCAGCTTGCGGTTGGCCGTCTTGGGCAGGCCCAGGACGTACGGATCATCCTTGTCGACCTTGCCGTTGGCGATCAGCTTGGCGAGGCGCTCGGCCTTGGTGAGGACGTTGCGGTGCCGAGAGAGGCCTCCGGCGGCTTTCAGGCTGGTGTGCAGGCTCATGGTTTCGGCTCTTTCCTTCGGGCCGGCACACTAGCGACGTTTCGGGCCGGCTTCCACCGGCAGTTTCCCGCGCCAGACGAGCGACTGGCGATTCAGCGGCTCCAGAGCCTCTTTCCCGCCGGTCTCGATTCGGCGGGCGACGGAAACGGCCCTCGCCAGCACCTCGTCCGACGCCACGCGGTACGCCGGACCTTTCTTGCGATCGATGTGGTCGTACCAGCATCCGCCGACGGCGTGGTCGAGGCACACCCGCATGAAGCAGTGGTCGAACCGGATCGGCCAGTCACCCGCTTCGGCGGCGAGCTTCGGCAGACGGTCGCGCGTCAGGTCGAGCCAGGCCGCTTCCAGGGCAGGGCGATCCACCGCCGACCGTAGCGTGCCGCCCGGTGCCGCAGACGAAGCGTGAGATCGAGGCCGTCCTCCAGCAGGCCGACATGCGGCCGCGGCATCGGTTCGGGCAGAACTTCATGATCGAGCCCGACCTCGTCCGCCTCATCGCCGACGCAGGCCAGATCGAGCCGGGCGACCGCGTCATCGAGGTCGGCCCGGGCACCGGCACCCTCACGGACGAGCTGCTCGACCGCGGGGCGAAGGTGCTGGCCGTCGAAATCGACCGCGACCTCGCTGCAGCAGCACGCGAGCGATTCGGCGATCGCGTCGAGGTCATCGAAGACGACGCGATGGCAGGCAAGCACGAGCTGCACCCGGCCGTCGCCGACGCTGCAGCTGGCGATGCGAAGCTGGTCGCAAACCTGCCGTACAACATCGCCTCGCCGCTGGTGATCGAGCTTTTGATCGCCGGGTCGCCGCTGCTGGTCTTCACAGTGCAGAAGGAAGTCGCCGACCGACTCCGGGCGACGCCCGCCGACGGCAAGGCGTACGGGCCGCTGTCGGTGGTGGCCCAGTCGCTGTCGGACGTCGAGGTCTTGCGCGTCATCCCGCCGACGGCATTTCACCCGAGGCCGACGATCGACTCAGCCCTGGTTCGCCTCCGCCGCCGCGTCCGGGTCGATGGCGACCTCGCGGCCTTCAGCCGATTCGTCTCTACCCTCTACGGGCAGCGTCGCAAGTCGATTCGCAATCCGCTCAAGGCGATCGTCGGCGATCGCGTCGACGACGTGCTGACGTCGGCAGGACTCACCGGCTCCGAACGCGCCGGCGAACTCGGCCCCGAAATCGTCCGCCTCCTGCACAAGGTCGCTCAGCCGCTGCACTAGCTGTGACCTCTTCGTCATCCCGAGCGAGCGAAGCGAATCGAGGGACCTCGCCTCGGCCTTGCACGCCTGACCGGGCGAGGTCCCTCGGCTTCGCTCGGGATGACGAAGAGAGTCGCTCAGCCTGCGTAGGCCCGTTCGCCCGGCTCGGGGTAGACCATCGCCAGCTCGGCGTTGCCGATGTCGAACTGCGGCTTGGTGTCATCGATCGACTGCTCCCCCCGCCACAGCTTGCCCGCAGACCGGACGTAGCCGACGGCGTGGGCGAGCGTTCGCGCGTAGCGGCCGTGCTTCGTCTCGGTCGTCGCGACCGCCTGATCGACCTCCGCCGGCTCGACGGACTCGCCGTTCGCCAATCGCTGGGTGATCTGAATGAGCGGCGATGTCTCGTCGTAGAAGTTTGTCTCGTCGAGGTACTGCCGAACGCGGTCGGGGTCGGGGTTCGTGAAGATCCGGTCGTACTCCGCCAGCCGCAGGTTGAACTGCTGGGCCCGGCCGATCATCTCGTCGAGCCACGTGTGGATGTGGTCGTCGTCCGGGTTGAACGTGTGCATGCGGATCAGCTCCCGGCGGATCGTTTCGCGGGCGAGCGACGCCAGGTCGTCGCTGGCGGTCTGCTTCGCCGGGTCGAGCATGTCACCGTCCATGATCGTGCCGCGGCCGAAGCGTTTGCGCAGCATCATCACGTCGCAGTACATCGTGCACTCGTTGAAGCCCTTGGCGGCATCGGTCGCCTGCTTGAAGTGCATGAAGACCGGCTTCATGTGCCGGTCGATCGAGCGGTGTGACAGGGCGGAGAGGGTGAACGTGAGCTTTTTCCGCCAGTTCGGGTCGGCGTCGGGGCCGCCCTTGTTCGATTCCTGCCGGCAGTACGCGATCATCTCGGCCGAGAAGTTGTCCGCTCGCCTCGTCACGCCGCCGAACTGGGCGATCAGGTCGTTCGCCGGGTCGTTCCAGACCTCGTTGAACGCGGCCTCGATGCCGAAGTCCGGGCCCAGAGCTCGGCAAAGGTTGCGGGTGTCGAACGCGCAGGCGACGTGGCAGATGTGCTCGGACATGGCACGTCAGCCTATCGCCAGCACGTCCGTTCGCAGGAAGGGCGGTTTTGGGATAAGCTCTCGCAGGCTCCCGCCGGCGTTCCTGCCGGTCGTCGCGGGCCAAATGACCGATGAGGAGCCCTTCGAAGCATTGTCGTTGGTGTGTGGCCGTCGCGGCCGGGACGTTGCTGATGGCATCGTCCGCGCTGGCCGACCGCATCTGGATCGGCCGACTTGCGGGGCAGGAGGTCGAGATCCGACAGCTCCGCGGCGACAGCCTGATCTACCTCGTCGGTAGCCGCGAACGCGAGACGCCTCTGGATGAGCTGTCCCGCATCGAGATCGACGGCGAGGATCGGTTCAACGCGGCCGAAGAGGCGTACCAGAGCGGCGACTGGGAACGGTCCGCCCGGCAGTACAGCGACTACCTGAGCCGACGCGGCGGCGACGAGTGGGTCCGACGACGTGCGACGTTCCGGCTGGTCGATGCCGCCGCCAGGGCGAACCTGTTCCGCGAGGCCGTCGACGGCTATGTCGCGCTGGTCGACCTCGACGCCGAAGCCGCCGCGACGCGTCAGCCGTCGCCGGACCGAGCGGGCGTCACACCGAACCAGATCGGCGACGCCCGCGAGCGTGTTCGCACGGGTCTATCGGCCGTGTCGGGCGATGCGACCAAGCGGAAGATGCTCCTGTCGTTCCTGCTCCGACTCGACAACGCCGCCGGCGATGCCGATGCCGCGGCCAACACCGTGCCACAGCGGGGTCCGCTCGTCGGCGACACGGTGCCAGAGAACCGCCAGGACTGGCCGACGTTCGCACGCGTCACGCTCTCGCGAGCCGACCTGGCGCTTCGCGGCAACAACCCGGCCGAGGCGAGTCGGCTGATCGAGTCGTCAGGCAGCGTTTTCATCGAGCCCGAGCTCCTGGCCGAAGCCTTGTTCAAGCTCGCCCAGGCGTCCGAGGCCGAGGCGGGCGACGACGAGTCGAAGCTGCTCGACGCCGCCTTCGCGTACGTGCAGGTTCCCGCGCAGGCACCCGACGCGACGGCCATCGCGGCATCGGCACTCCTCGCCGCGGGCGACATCCACCGCAACCTCGGCCTCGACGAGGACGCGACCAAGCTCTACAGCCACGTCGCCACCACCTACGCCGAAACGCCCGCCGCCGCCGAAGCCAGCGAACGCCTCGCCGCCGAATGATCCACCTCCACGAGGCCGTGCCATGACCGACGACCCGATGACGACCACCAGCCGGGCGATCCCGGAAGCCCCCGACGCCGAGGGGAACTACACCGGCAACTACCGGCGCAACGTCTGGCGTCGCTCATGGATGCAGACGCTGGTTCCGTGGATGACGAGCCTCGTCGTCCATCTCGGCCTGGTCGGCGTGGCGCTGGCACTGCTCGTCACCGTTCGCGAAGTGCTCGACACCGGGCCGGTCCTCGAACAGGCGACCGTCGCCTCGACCAAGCTCGCCACCGAGAACGTCGGCGCGACGCCCAACGTCGGCAACACCGAAGACGTCACCCGGCAGAACGCCAGCCTCAACCCCGTCGAGCAGAGCCAAGACTTCCGCAGCCGAGGCGAAGGTGATTCCGCCGCCGACATGCTCGCCGCAGCCGGTGGGGCGACGTCCAGCAGCATTACCGGCATCACCGGCATGGGCGAAGTCAGCGACTTCCTCGGCGGCGGTGGGGGCGACGGCTCGCCGCTCTTCGGCGACGCAGGCGGTAGCGGCGGGTTCATGGGCATGGACACCGGCACGCTCGGCGACGGCGGCGACGTCTTCCGCATCGCCTTCGTCTGCGACTCCTCCGGCTCCATGGCCGGCGAGCGACAGCTCCTCCTCTTCAACGAACTCCGCGCGGCGATCGAATCGCTGGAGACACGGCAGTCGTTCAACGTCGTCTTCTTCAGCAACGACGACTACATCACCGCCTTCCCGGGCGAACTCAAGCCCGCGACCAGCCGCTTCAAGGAGCAGTCGGCCCAGTGGCTGCTCGATTCGGTCGAGATGTCGGGCGAGACCAACCCGATCCCGGCCATCCGCGCCGCGTTCGACTTTCGCCAGCAACCGCAACTGATCTTCTTCCTCACCGACGGCCGATTCGACGGCCTGGTCAGCTACGGCGACGTCGTCAGCACGATCCAGCGTCTGACCGACAGCTCGTCCGCTCCACCGATGATCAACACGATCCAGTTCATCAACCGCGACGAGCAGGCGGAAGAGGTGCTCAAGGAGATTGCCGCGATCACCGGCGGCGAGTACCGCTTCGTCGGCCGAGACTTCTTCGGAGGCCAGTGAGCCGTCCGCGCCGCCCTTTGACCTGCAGACGCGACCGCGTCACAATCCACCGCCCACCCTCACCGGCAGCTCCACCCATCGCCGGAACCATCGCGATCGCCCGCCGAGTCGGCCCTGTCGCGAGCCCTTTCAAGAACGAAGCCGATGCGTCCTTCCTCGACCGCGATCCAGTCTGCCGCCTCCGTCGCCAAACCGCCCCATGGTCAGCCGCTGTGGCGTCAGCGAGCGTTGCTCCTGTCGGCCTTGCTCGTCAGCATCCTCGTCTTCGGCAGCCGGGTCATGGCTCAGGACGGTGATGGTGCGGCCGCGGGCGCCGAAGAGCCGAGCGTCGCCGCTTCGGCATGGTTGCTGCCGTTCGAGTCGCTGGCGTCGCTGGAGCCGGTGACGATCGTCATCCTGCTCTGCAGCGTCGTCGCCGTGACGCTCATCATCCAGGCCTCGCTTCGTGCACGTCGCTCGGTGCTGCTCCCTGACGAGAGCGACGCCCAGATTGAAGAGCTGATTCAGGGCCGAAACTTCCGCGAACTGATCGAGTTCACCGACGAGGACGACTCCTTCGTCAGCCGAAGCCTCAACCCGGCGCTCAAGCGGGCTCCGAGCTTCACCGAGATGCGCGAGAGCCTCGAAGCCGGCGTTGCCGATGAGACGGCAGAAGAGTTCCGCAAGCTCGAGTACATCAACATCCTCGCCAACGTGGGTCCGCTGCTCGGACTGCTCGGCACCGTCGTCGGCATCATGGACGCCTTCCTCGCGATGCAGAAGGCCGGCGGCTCGGCGGACGTCGGCGCTCTGGCCGGCGGTATCTCGACCGCGCTGGGCACGACGATGCTCGGCCTCGTGCTCGCCATTCCGTCGCTCGTCGCTTACGGCGTTCTGCGGAACAAGGTCGATCGCCTCACCAGCGAAGGGGCACTCGCGGCAGAAGAGTTCCTCCTGATGATCCGCCCCGACAAGGACAAGGCCGGCGGCTCGTCGTCCAGCAGCAAGCCGCGCCCGCGTCCGACGCCCGCCAAGGCCCCGGCCCGGCAGTCCGCACCGGCTCCCGTGAACAACGCCGCCGAGTAAGCCGACACGCTCCCTTCGCCTCATGAAGCGTCGCCGACAACCTCCCCGCGGCCAGCCGGTCAACATCACGCCGCTCAGCGACATCATGCTGTCGCTGCTGATCTTCTTCATGCTCGTCAGCAAGGCCGGCATCGATACCGGGGCGGACAACGAACTCCAGCTGCCCGTCGCCACGCTCGGCGTCACCGAAGACCAGTTCGAAGAAGAACGCGCCGCCAGCAGCTTCCTCGTCGTCAACGTCGAGTCGAGCCTCGTCGACGGCAACCCACGCGTCTACGGCAAATACCTCGTCAGCGGCGAGACGTGGTCGTTCAACGTCGACGACCTCAACACGCAGGCACCGACGCTGCAGCGGTTCATCGAAGACTTCAAGGACGGCCGAGACGACTTTGAGGTCTACATCCACGCAGGCCGGAACACGCCGTACTTCGACACGGAGTCGGTTTTGCGTGCCGTGAGTCGCGCGGGTGTGGCGGGCGTGCAGTACGCGTTTGCCCAACCGAACTGAGCATTTCACGAAGCCACCGTCATGCCACGCACGCGGACCCAGCGAGCCAACCCCGAACCGCCGAATCTGACGCCCGTCGTCAACGTGGCGATGGTGGTGCTGGTGGTCTTCATGCTGACGGCCAGCTTCATCGAGCCCCAGCCGTACATGCAGAGCAAGGTCGCGCTCCTCGAACAGGGCGGCCAGAGCGAGTACACCGCCGCCGACGAGCCGCTGCGCGTCCTCGTCGACGTCGCCCCCTCCTCGCCCAGCCAGTACCGCGCGACCATCGGCGGTGACACCGGCACCAACGGCGAAGAGCTGCTCACGATCTTCCAGCAGCGTGCCCAGGCGCTCGGCGGGACCGAAGAGGCGCTTGCTGAGACGCAGGTCGAGATCAGCCCGCAGTCGGCCGTCATCTGGCAGCACCTGATCACCGTTTACGAGGCGGCCCAGCGTGCCGGCTTCAGCAGCATCACCTTCACGCCCGGCCGGTAGTCTCCGCGGCGTCTTCCATACGATTCACCATGCCGCGACAGCTCCTGCCGTCGACACGACGTCTCCTCGCCTCAGCCGTCCTCGGACTGGCCGTTCTGCAGCCCGTCTCCGCGCAGGTGGAGCAGCCGGCCACCGGCCTCGATGCCCTCGACGACGCGGCCACGCTCGGCAAGATCACCGAACTCGGGCTCGAATCGCTTCTGCGCCACACGCTCGAACGGCAGGGCGTCCCCGAAGACCAGGCCGACCTTTATCTGGCGGACATCGCGCTCTCACGTCTGACAGGCGAGCGGATGATTCCCGCGGACGAGCGTCAGCCGCTGGTGCTCGACATCGTCGCGGGCGTCGACGAGCAGATCGCCGTCGAGCCGAGCGATCGCGAGCGGGCAGCAGTCGCGGGGCAGATGATCCGGCGAGCGTCCGTGCTCATCGACCGCGGCATCGGCGAAGAGGTTCGCCTGCTCGAGTACTTCGGCGACAACCCGGAACGCCGTCGCTACGTCGGCACCGTCGCCACCGCCGTCGGCAAGCTGCTGGAGCGATCGGCCGAGCTGTACATCGCGGAGCAGCTGGCCCTGGAAGACAAGATCGTCTCTGCCGAGCAGCGTGAAGTACAACTCGCAACGCAGGCCCAGCAGGCGGCGCGTCAGGCGCGGTCGCTGATTCCGTTCGCCGACTATTATCGCGTGCTCGGCACCGTGCCCGACACGCCGGACCGCATCAACCTCGCCGAAGACGTCGCCGACCAGCTCAAGCCGCTCGACGTACCGCGGAATCCGAACCGGGCGTTCGTCGAGCTTATGCTCGGCAAGATCTACCTCGCCCGCGGCGGCAAGGAAGGCCGCGAGCAGGCACGCGACTATTACGACCGTGCCATCGCCGGCACGACCAGCCCAGTGCGCCTCTTCGACGCCTACTTCGGACGGACCGTCGTTGAAGCGCTCGACGGCAACGCCGATGCCGCCCAGCAGCAGCTCAACGCGTTCAACTCCTGGTTCGACGCACAAAGCCCAGAGACGGTTCCCGGCCGACGGCCGCTGTTGCTCGTCGCCGGCTACCGCGTCGCCGAGGCCAACGCCGCCAATGCCACGTCGTCTGAAGCCCGCGAGGCCGCCAAGGCCGAATCGACGCGATTCCTGATGTCGCTCGTCGACCAATTCGAAGGATATCGGCCGGTTGTGACTGGACAGCTCCTGGCACGCATCGACGCCGACACAGACCTGTCGGGTCTGTCGCCACTGCTGCTGGATGCGATTGTCGACCGAGGCCGACAGGAAGCCGCCAAGGCCGCCGCCGCAGCGACGTCGGGTGAGGTTGCCGACGTCGACGAGGACCGAATCCGCCGAGGCGTCGACGCAGCCGTCGAGCTGCAGGATCGCCTCACCTCCGGCGGAGACGTCGACGCACCCACGGCCGCTCGCGCGGTCTTCCTGGCAGCGCTCATGCAGCAGACGCTGGGCAACTCGATCGAGGCCGTCGACCTCTTCTTTGACTACGGCGAACTTCCCTCGGCCGATCCGGACCAGCGGCGCAGCGCGTACCGCCGCGCTCTGGGCCTGATCGAACAGGTGAAGGCAGACGGCGACGAGGATGCGGTCGTCGCCGCCGACGAGCGGGAGGCAACACTGCTGCCGATCCTGATCGACGAGTTCGGCGACGTCGAGCGTGCGTTCGACCTCGCCGTCCGGCTGCAGCGGCAGGGCGACCTCGACGGGGCGATCGAGTACTACGGCAAGGTTCCCACAGACGACCCGCGTCTGCCCACGGCCCGGCAGAACCAGTTCCTCGCCGTCGCCGAGCAGGTCTCGCAAACCAGTGGCGACGACCCGCGTTACGGCGACCTAGTCGCCCGCGCGATCGACGAGGGCCAGCGTGCCCTGACGACGATGGAAGCCGCGGCCGAGTCGGCACCGTCGAACCTGGCCGAGATCTACCGCACCCGCGCTGCCGACACCCGCATTGCATTGGCCCGGCTGCGTCTGAACGAACGCAACAACGCCCAGGCCGCGATCGAGCTGCTGTCGGATCTGGAGCGTCGCGTCGAAGGCTTGCCGGAAGCTCAGGCGATCCTCGACGATGCCTTGCCGCTGCGGTTCCAGGCCCAGGCGGCCGCGGGCGACGTCGACGGCGCGACGGCCGACCTGCTTCGGCTGCTCGACGACTCCGAGCCGCTCCGCGGGTTCCAGTACATCGAGCAGTTCCGCCAGACCCTCGCCGACGCCTATGACCGGGCCGTCTCGCGCAGCGATGACGAGGCACGACGTCGCCTGACACTCACCCGTGCGGCCGTCACGCCCAGGCTCGTCGACTGGATCGAAGCGAGCGACGACCCAGAGTACCGCAAGTACGCCTACACGTTCCGCACGCTCGACGCCGAGACGCAGTTCCAGGCGGCGATGGAAGAATCCGACGCCGCCACCCGCGAGCGTCGCCTGCGAACGGCTCTGGAGCGGTACGAGCAACTCGGCGAGGCGGAGAACGTCAACCGCTTCCGACAACTCATCATCGGCCTGACCGACGAACAGCGGCAGCAGGTCGCCTACGACCCGGAAGTCCTGCTGAACCAAGCCCGAATCCTCTTCCAACTCGGTGAATTCAGCGACGCCCGCCAGCGGCTGGGCCGACTGCTCAACGACCGCACGCTCGGCGAGCCGACGCAGACCGTCGAATCGAACGGCGTCACACGCATCGAGCCCAACGACCTCTACTGGGAAGCGCAGCTGCGGTACATCCAGACCGGCTTTGAAACCGGCAACGCCGACACGTCCGTCCAACTGCTACGCCGCCTCGTCGCCCTCAACGGTGACGCTGTGGGCGGAACGAGATGGAAAGACGACTTCGCCCAGCTCCGCACCGAGCACCTCGGCGGGCAGTGAAACGCTTACGGGTTTGCTTGAAAACTCACGCCTCGACGGGCTCGCCGGCTTCGGCCTCGATCTTGTCTTGCAGGATCTCTTCGATGACGACTTCCATGTCGGTCATGCCGGGCGTGCGCTCGATGAGCGGGCGGGCGCCGCGCATCAGCTCGACGCGGCGCTTCTGAATGAGGGCGGTGAGGCGGAATCGGCCGCCGACCTTTTTGACGATCTCGTCACTCTTGAGGGCCTCGATCATGGGGACGGGGAGGCTAGGAGCGGCAAACCGAGTTCTCCACTCATACGCATACGGATCCTGAGGTGAGTGTGCGCTTGCGTTGCGCGATGACGCCGAGGGGTTTTGGGGGGGGGGGGGGCGGGCGGGCCCAGAATGTCGAACAAAAACAAGCCCCCACCCGGGGGCGGGCAGCAGGCCCCACACCACGAC
>JBCDKH010000009.1 GCA_038746835.1 Planctomycetota bacterium
CATCGATCCGGGTGCCGGCGACACCGGTATCATCGCCAGCAATCCTGTCTCGATCGACGCGGTCATCGCCGACGAGTTGGACGTCTTGGGAACAGAGGACGCTGCCTCGATTGGCACCTTCGTCGCCGTCCAGCCCAACGGGACGGCCATCACACGAAAGAACTGGGCCCGCAAGGCACTTGACTACGTCGCCGCGTTCCACGCTCCTGGCAGCGACACCTTCCCCCACGCCGACCTCCGTTACAGGGCCGACGACCCGACGCTCAACGCCCGAGCTCTTCCCGCTGCCGACTTCACGGCGGCGAGCGTGCCGGTGGAGATCTTCGGCCTGGACAGCGATCTATTCCTGACCCCTCCTGAGTCGATTGGTAGCGAGCTGCGCTCGGATGAAGCATATGCCGAGGCACTCTCAGGGATTCCGGGCCGGATCAACGTGAACACCGCGCCGCTCGGCGTACTGAAGCTGCTGCCGAGTGAGGTCGTCGCAACAACAGGATTGACCGCAGCAGGGACGCTCGCCACGAATGCCGAGTTCCTCTTCGACCCGCTCGCGGCCGATGGCGATGGGCTCTTCGATTACCTCAATGGCCCGTACGACTATGTAGCAAGTCGCGACGGAGCACGATTGCCGTTCTTCGGAGCAGCGGGCGAGGCCATCAACGATTCGTACGACCTGCTTTCCGTCCTGCCGGCGGTATCTGCCACGGCAGACGACGAGAAGCCGTTCGTAGCCGACGTGACCGGGCGGATCGACGGCGCGGCGGTCGACGCTGGCGTGTTCACTGACGAGACGCAGTTCTTCGACTACGACGGCTCGCTCGATATCAACGCGACGGTCGACACCACCGAGGCCGCACTGGGCGACGTGATCCGTCTGAGCAATCTCACCTCTCGTCAGAGCGATTCGTACACCGTCTACATCGTTCTCCAAGCTTGGGAGAACGTCGACGCGCCCGCGGGCCGCCTGCCTCGCCTGGTGCGTCAACAGCGGAAGGCATTCATCGTCGATCGGAGCGGCGTCAGGCCGTTCTATGAGGATGCTGCAGGCAACGCACAGTCCTGGAGTGATGTCGCTGGTGAACTGAGTGGTGGCACCATCACTGTCGATCAGTTTTACAGCCGGTTGACGCAGGATCTTGAGACGACGAACGTACCGGTTCGCTGAGCAGGCTCAGCGGTTCACCATAAACAACGCCACCTGCTTGAAGAACGGCATCGTCGCCGTAGCAAAGTCAGCAGGAACGTCGCCAGCGTCGGCGGCTTTGGTGATGGCGGAGCGCATCAGTTTCAGCCAGCGACCCGCTGCCGCGTCGTCGATGGGGAAGGGCATGTGCCGCATTCGCAACCGTGGGTGGCCGCGTTCCTGGGAGTAGGTCGACGGGCCGCCGAAGCGTTGGATGAGGAAGAGCTTCAGGCGTCGTTCGGCACCGTCCCAGTCGTTGTCCGGGTACATGGGCGACAGGATGTCGTCTTGGCGGACGCGTTCGTAGAACCGCCGGACGACCGAGGCGATCCCGTCTTCGCCGACGGCGTCGTAGAGCTTGAGAATCGGATCAACCGGCAGCTCGGCCACTCCAAAGACTAGTGACGATCGCGACGCCGGCGGCGGCGGTCTTCGAGGACGAACGGCTGCGGGTTGACGTAGCTCCAGAGGGCGATGATCGACGTCACGCCGGCCATGGCGACGGGCAGAATGCCCTTCGGGTCTGCCTTTCGGACGTTGTCGCCGCAACATGCCCGTGCCAGTCCGTAGCCGACGGCAACCGCTGCGATGGCGGCGGCGCCGGGAGCCAGCACCTTCTTGGCGAACTCGATTTCCTGCTCGTCGGCCTCGTTTTCCTTGAATTTGCCCAGGAGTTCTCGTGCGTCACGGAGCGTCTGCATGCCGGCTAATTCTACGAACGCCATGCCATGGTCGCCGTGGTTGCGTCAATTCGTGTGAAGGCTGAGGGTTCGCACGGTGCTTCGGCAACGCAGTTGCAGGTCAGACGGCGTGGAAAAAGCAATTCAGATCGACACGTCGTCGCGCGAAAGAATCCAAAGCCGGCTGTCAAAGCTGTTTCCCGCAGCGGCCGAGCGCGATGACCGGCTCTCACCGCACCTCGGCGGCCTCGCAGAGGCGAAGGGTCGGCTGGATGCCGTCCGGCCGGAGCAATACGCCAAGACGCGGAACCACCTCGTCGGAGCGGTCACGCAGCTTTCGCCGTACATCCGACATCGCGTGATGAGCCCGTCGCAGGTGCGGGACGCGGCACTCATGAGAGTCTCGCACCCTCGACAGGCCGGCAAGCTCGTGCAGGAGCTGGCTTGGCACGACTTCTTTCAGCGCGTCTACGCGGCCGTCGGGGAAGAGGGCGTCTGGGATGATCTTGAGCCATGGAAGACCGGTCACGGACCGAGCGACTATGCCGACGAACTGCCTGCCGAGATCGAGGCGGGTGAGACGGGCGTCGATTGGGTCGATCACTTCGCCCGGCAGTTGTCCAAAGAGGGTTGGCTGCACAATCACGCTCGGATGTGGCTTGCCAGCTACGTCGTTCACGTCCGACGCGTCCGTTGGCAGGAGGGTGCTAGGTGGTTTCTTCGGCACCTGGTCGACGGCGATCCGGCGAGCAACAACCTCAGCTGGCAGTGGGTCGCGTCGACGTTTTCGTCCAAGCCCTACTTCATGAATCGCGGCAACGTGGTAAAGAACGCCGGCGACCTGTTCCCACCGCATGCGAAGAACGACCCAACCGACAAGCCATACGAACTGCTCGCGGCCGATCTGTTTCGCGACGGACCCGAAGCGACACAGGACGTGGGTGAGGGTCTCGGCATCGACTTGAAGCGTGTCGCCGCCGAGAGTTCAGGAGGATCGCGACGACAAGATGGCTCGGTGACTTGGGTCCACGAAGACATGCTGCGTCCTGACCATCCCGCGGTCGACGGTACCGATGCCGCAGTCTTCGTGTTCGATGACGAGGCGATCGACGATGTCGGCATGACGCTCAAGCCGCTGGGCTTCGTTGTCGAGTGCCTTGCCGATTTGCAGAACGTCACGCTGCTTCGATCTAATGACTTTGGCGGGTCCGTCGCCGCGGCGGTGCGATCGTTCGCCGAGGGCCGGCCAGTTGTAACGGGGCAAACGCCCTCGGGCCGACGTCGGGCGATCGGGCGTGAGTTGGACGCGACAACGATTGAGGACGAATCGTTCGTCGAGCTGGAGGGTCGGGTCGATCTCAAGCGGTTCAGCCGCTACTGGCGATCGGCGGGGAAAGCCTTGCATGCGGCCGGGCACGCGTAGCGATACAGTCTGTGTGATGGATGACGCCGGCGACGAGTCGAACGAACCGCGGCAGCGCTCGTGGCTCTTTACCGGTCCTTTCGATAAGCGGCTGGCGTTTTTCACTGACACCATGCGGGCCATCAGCCGGCATCGCGACCCGCAGGAGCTGGTCGCCGACTACTACCGGCGCATGTACGAGGCGTTTCCGACCGACGGCTATCTCGCGGTGAGCCGGCGCGATCTGTCTTCGCCGAAGTACAAGATCACCCGCAGCAGCACTTGGGGCATCGACTTCAATCCGTGGCTCGACGGCGATACCAAGCCGCTCTTCGATCGTGGGCTTCTCGGCAAGCTGATCTACGAAGGGCAACCCGCAATTTTCGACGATCTTCGCGGGGCGTACGAGCCCGATGATCCGGCGGCGGAGTACCTCGACGGCATGCGGTCGATGACGGCCGTCCCGATGTTCGATGACGGTGAGTCGCTGAACATGGTCGTCTTCTTGCTGAAGGAGCCCAACGGCTTCGATCGCGATCGACTGCCGGATCAGGTCTGGGTGCACAACCTCTTCGGCCGGGCGACGAACACACTGGTTCTTCGGAAGCAGATCGCCAAGACGAATCATCAGCTTCGCGACGCCAACGAGGCGGTTGGTAAGATTCAGAAGACGCTGCTGCCAGAGCGATTGCCCGAGATCACGGGCGTTCGGCTCGGAACGTTTTACGACTCGAGCGAGCAGGCGGGGGGTGACTACTACGACTTTTTCGAGATTCCTGGTGGAAAGCTGGGCATCTTCATGGGTGACGTCAGCGGCCACGGGACGCCGGCGGCGGTGCTGATGGCCGTTGTGCACGCGATCGCCCATGCAATCGAAAACCCGCCGCACCCCGATCCGCCCGGTCGGCTGCTGGCCCACCTGAACCACCACCTCTGCGAGCGGTACACGCGTCGCGGCGGGACTTTCGTCACCGCGTGGTACGGCATCCTCGATCCAAAGACGCGCAAGCTCACGTTCGCCAACGCCGGCCACCCGCCGCCACGGTTGAAGCACGACAACACGCGCGACGACGACAAGGCCGGCAAGACCGGGCCGCTGGTGGCGGGGCGGGCCCGGAGTCTGCCGCTGGGTATCGATCCGCACGAGACGTTCCCCGAGGGCGAGGTTCAGCTAGAGTCGGGCGACGTGCTCGTCGCGTATACAGACGGCATCACTGAAGCCCGCGAGCATGGCGGCCGCGGAATGTGGGGCATCGAGGGTTTGGATGCCTCGCTGTCAAACTGTCGTTGCGGGCCGAAGACGCTGATCGATGACCTGATCCAGAAGCTGACCGATTACACGGGCGGCAGCGCGCCGGAGGACGACCGCACGATCGTCACGGCCAAGCTCGACTGACCTCAGTCGACGCCGTCCGCCTCTTCGAGCAGCTTTCGGAGGTACGCGTTTTCGCGCTTGGTCGCCTCGACGTCGAAGGCGAGGTATTTGACGCCAAGACGCAGGAAGTCGAGCGTCTCCTGCAGTTTGGCGATCGTGCCGACCAGGCGCTCGTGGCGAACCTTGGCCTCGTCGGCGGCGTGGCGCAGGCGGTTGCGTTCTGCGGCCGGGAGCGTGTCGATCTCCTGGAGCAAGCGATCGAGCGTGCGCGCGTAGTCGGACGTGCTGGCGGCCGGAGTGCGGTCGGTCATGCGTTTGGCACTTCAATGGCGGTGCCGCGGTCGTGCCGCGTGCCAGATCGGCTCGCGTCGGGGCGTTGTCAAGGTCAGGTGTGCCGGATGTTGCCACTTGGCAACAGGGCGAAGTGAGTCTGATGCAACGGAGAGACGCCGGTAAGATTCACTCGTGAGCGAAGAACCCGATCTTCAACGCCCCAAACGTCCCGCGCGCCCGGCCGCGCCCGCTGGGGCGAAGCGGCCGTCGCGTCCGACGGGCAACGACTCGCCTCGTCCGGCGAAAAATCGACCAGCCAAGCCCAAGCCGGGCGTCGAGGCGGCTCGGACGACGATTCCGACGTGTCTCGTCCTAGCGGTGTTTCTGCCGTTGTTTGCGCTGATTCGACTCGCAGCACCCTCCGACTCCGGCTGGGCGACCGGTCCGGCGTCGCTGAGCTGGCTAATGCTGCTTGTCGGATTGATTGCGGCGGCAGGAGCATTCCTGCTGATGCGGTTCGTGCAACGACAGACCGCGCCGGCACCGGCCCGCGCCCGCCGTGGGCGTTCGGCGTCCTCTTGACGTCAGAGACGGCTGAATTCAACCGGACAGGGTTGTCGCAGGGGCGTTCCGCCCACCGACAAGAGGTTCTGCGGTCGCTACGCTCAACGAGACCGGCACGCCGGGGGCGTGGTCGGACCATTCACGCGTCATGCTGCCGAACGTCACCAACTTCCTGCAGGCCTTTCGCGGCGTGCCGGCGTGGTTGATCGTGCTGGAACTGGTGATCATCGGGGCGGTCGTCTTCAGTGTAATTCGGTTCCTGCAAGGGACGCGCGGCGTTCGCGTGCTCAAGGGCATCGTCGTCCTGTTGATCACGTTTTACCTCGCCGTCCGCATCCTCGGCGGCGTGTTCGACACGGCCCGACTGGGCATTCTGTTCCAGCAGTTCCTCTTCTACGCCAGCTTTGCGGCCATCGTTGTGTTCCAGCCAGAGCTCCGCCGCGCGCTCATGCGGCTGGGCGAAACCCGACTGCTCCGAGCGGCCACCGGTGGGACCGACGAGATCGCATCGGTCGTGGATGCTTGCACGACGTTGTCCCGGCGTCGGATCGGGGCGTTGCTCGCGTTCGAGCGAGACGAAGGCCTCGCTGGATTTGCGGAGGATGCGACCCGCATCGACGCCGAAGTCTCGGCCCAGCTGCTGACGACGATCTTCTACCCCAACACCTCGCTCCACGACCTCGGCGTCGTGATCCGAGACGCGCGCATCGCCTACGCCGGCGTTCAGTTTCCGCTGGCCGAGAGTGGCGAGCTGACCGAACGCGAGCTTGGCAGTCGACACCGCGCGGCTGTTGGCCTGAGCATGAACGTCGACGCAGTCGTGGTGGTCGTTTCGGAGGAGACGGGCGACATCAGCGTCGCCGAGGGTGGCCGGCTTCATCGTCGACTGTCTCCGGAGCGGCTTTTGGAGATGCTGCACGAGTTGTTGAACCGCAGCGTGCCGCTGGCACAGTCGGATCGGCCTTCGACGATCACGGCGTCGGATCGCGAGACCTCGTCGGCTGCCACGCGGCTCGACAGCCTCAGCACGAAGCGGCCCACGTCGAACGCGATGAAACGTCCGGCCACACTTCCGCCGGCCAAGCCGCAAACACTCAATCTCAAGGCCCCGCGTCCGCACAAGCCGGCGACGCCCAGCGTCGCGCCGGCCGACATCCGCGAGACCAAGCCCGTCGGGAAGCCAGACGAGGCACCGCGTAAGAAAGCAGGCTGACGCCAGCCTGAGTCTCCTCACCAAATCGTCCTTCTCGCCGACCTCTAAACTCCCTCGTCATGGATCGCAGGACGCTCATCACGTTCGCCCAGACGCTTGCCTGGACGGTTCCGCTCACGCTGATCCTCTGGGTCTGGGCACAGGAGCAACAGATCGAGGAGCGCATCGTCTCCGGCATCACCGTCGAGTTCGGTGTCGACGAGCAGAACCTCTACGTCCGAAGGCCGAATCGCACCGGCGAGGACGCGGAACGGGTCGTCGCGTCGATGACACTCAGCGGCCCGCGTGCGACGCTTCAGGAGGTCGCCCGGCGACTTCGCGAGGACGAAGGCGGGCCGCGGCTCGACCTCGATCTGGAGCCCGCCGAGCGCGTCACGATCGATCTTCGCCGCGAGCTCGCGGATCTTCGTGTTTTTCGCGGCACGGGCGTGCGACTGACGGAGGTGGTGCCGTCGACGATGGACCTGACGGTCGATTCGATCACCGACGCTCCTCTGGAGCTCGTCCGCGCTGGCGAGCTCCCCGCCAGCGAAATCGTCGGCGGCGTGACCTTTGAGCCGTCAATCGTGCGACTTCAGGGCCCGTCGCTCGTCGTCACGGAGGCTGTGCGACTCGGCGTCGTCGCGAACGCGCCGTTGCCGGGGAGCAGCAAGTTCGGCCAGCAGACGATCGACATCCGGCCACGTTTGCCCGACATCATCCGGCAGCAGCTGTCCAGCCGATTCGGTCGCGATGCGGTCGACCGGTTGCGTCTTGTCCCGTCGCCGGTGCAAGCGACGTTTGAGCGTCGGAACCGCGAGATTGCGACGGGGGAACTGGATCTCGTCCCGATCTGGGTCGACAAGCCGGCTGCCATGGAAGGCCTGATGAAGGTCGAGATCGACCTTCCGAGTCCGATCGTCAACGGCGTTGCGATCCGCGGTCCGGCAGAGACGATCCGACGACTCACCGAAGGCGATCTACGCGAAACGGTCCGTGCCCGACTGCCGCTGACTAAGGACGACCGCAACAAGATGGGTCAACCAATCACGCGACAGCTCGTCTTCGATCTGCCAGAGGACGTCGAGCCCGTCAACGCAGCACCCGAGGTGGTCTTCACGCTCGTCCCAGAAGAGACGCGGTAGCGGCTGTACCATCGCCCAATGGGAGATCACAGAGCTTTCGGAGTCGTCCTCTTGTACTCGGTGCTCGCCACAACGCCGGTGTCGAGCTTCGCCAGCGTCGACTTCATTGCGGATGATGGCGACGCGAACACGAGCAGCGGGCCGAGCTTCGATGGCACCGACTATCTGTGGGGCAGTTACTTCACCGCAAGCGACCCGACCGCCATCGATGAGGTCAGCGTGGCCTTCGGCCGCGTCGATGCCGGGACGGCCGTCACGCTGTTGGTCTACGACGACCCCGATGGCGACTTCGATCCTCGGAATGCGACGCTCGTCGGCTCGCTTTCGGGCGTGAGTGGCTTCAGCAACGCGGAAAATCCGCTGCCAGACACGTTCACGAGCTACAGCTTTCCGATCGGTGGGGAGCCGGTCGTCTCCGGTGGCTTCTACGTGGCTGCGTTCATCAGCGGCGTCGATGGTGTCACCGCCGCTCCGACCCAGACGTTTGGCGAGGCACCGGCCCGTCGCGATTTCCAGACGGCGACCAACCAGGGCTTCAGCTTCTTCGGCCCTGAGGGTGAGAGCGATCTCACCGACCTGTCCAGCTTCCCCGTCTTTCAGCCGGTCGGCGATCCGACGATCTTCGGTTCGCTCGCGGGCAACATTCTCGTCCGGGCGCGCGGCACGGTGATTCCCGAGCCGACGAGTCTCGCGATGGTCTCAGTCGGCGGGCTCTTTCTGCTGCGTCGTCGTCGCTAAGCTGCCGCGTGGCCTTCTTCGCCAAGACGCTCGACCGCCTCAAGGGCGCGCTCAACAAGACCGCGGCTGTCCTGAATACGGACGTCCGCACGCTGTTCGTCCCGGGCCGGCAGATCGACCACGCCTTCCTGGACGAGCTCGAAGAGAAGCTCATCATCGCCGACACCGGCGTCAAGCGGGCCATGACGATCCGCGAGGCGGTTCAGGACCGCTGGCGTCTGGGCAAGATCAAGAACGCCGAGGAAGCCGCAGACATCGTCAAGTCGGAAATGCTCCAGGGTTGGAGCGACGCGGCC
Organism: Planctomycetota bacterium; assembly: GCA_038746835.1. Taxonomy (NCBI): domain Bacteria; kingdom Pseudomonadati; phylum Planctomycetota; species Planctomycetota bacterium. The sequence continues at coordinate 8,849 of JBCDKH010000009.1, forward strand.
ACGCGCGAAATCCGCTACGCGGAGTCCGGCCCGACGGTCATCATGGTCTGCGGCGTCAACGGTGCGGGCAAGACGACCAGCATCGCCAAGCTTGCATGGCTCCTGAAGGAGCAGGCCGGCAAACGCGTCATGCTGGCCGCCGGCGACACATTCCGCGCCGCCGCCGTCGAGCAGTTGACGCTTTGGGCGGAGCGACTGGGCATCGAGATCGTCAAGCAGCGCCAAGGCGTCGACCCGGCAGCCGTCGCCTACGACGCGTGCGAAGCAGCCGTGGCACGCGGTGTGGACGTTCTCATCGTCGACACCGCCGGCCGGCTCCACACGCAGCAAGGCCTCATGCGGGAGCTGGGCAAGATTCGCAGCGTCATCGCCAAGAAGATCGACGGCGCCCCGCATGAGACCATCCTCGTTCTCGACGCAACGACGGGCCAGAACGCGATCAGCCAGGCCAAGCACTTCAATCGCGAGGTCGACGTCACCGGCCTGTTCCTGAGCAAACTTGACGGCTCTGCGAAGGGCGGCGTGGTCGTGGCGATTCGCGACGAGCTGCAGCTGCCCGTCAAGTTCATCGGCCTGGGTGAGACCCCGCAAGACGTCGAGACCTTTGATCCGGATCGGTTCGTCGAAGCACTGTTCGAGCGCGCGGCCCGAGGTTCGTCCACGAACTCAGCAGTTTCTGATAACCTTGGCCTTCCCCTCGGGAGACCCAATGTCAGCACTTCGCCTCGCACTGCCGTTCCTTCTGCTTGCCCTCTTCGCATCGCCCGCGCTCGCCCAGGACAAGGCTTCGCCGGCCGACATCCGCAAGCTACGCAGCCACTCGATGGAGGCGAAGAATCAAGTCCAGCGGATGCAGTACTACATCCTGGAGTGGAAGGGCCTTGGCAGCCAGGTCGGCGACTCACGCGTCGCGACGTTCAACCAGACGGCGGAGAAGTTCGCGACCGCATATAAGGCAGGGGCAGAGCTGGCCTCGACGATGCCAGGGAGTGACCCGCAAGTCGCAGCGCTGGTCGACGAGCTCAACGCATCGCTGGCTGGGTACAACAAAGCCATCGCCGACGCGACGGCTTTACTCGAAGGGGCCAAGAAGGCCGTCGAAGATGTCGGCGGCATGGCAGCCATTCGCGAGGACATCGAACGCATCGACGCGATCGCGAATCAGTTCGGAGCGTTTGAGGCCATCCTCCAGCAAAGGCCGGCTGACGCCGCGGCGCTGCTCGGCGAGCATGCTCCGGCGTTGAAGGAGATCGAGGCATTCGAGAGCAAATACGCCGAGTTTTTCAAGCAGAACAACGCTGACACGGCACAGATCCGTCGTGAGCTGCAGTCGGCCCGTGGCACGCTCGACGGCGTGACGCAGCTGAAGACGCAGTACCGCGAGTGGGTCATCGACCGCGCCTCCCGACAGATGGAAGAGGCTGCGATGATCATCGAACGCGGCGTGGCGGAGCGTCGCCCCGCGTTCTTCGGCGAGAACGGTGGCGTGACGCAACAGCTGAGGATGTCGGACGACCTGGTGAAGCTCGCCGTCGCGATCGATGCCGGTTCGGCGATGCCGCTGGTCGAGCAACTGGGTGCCCTGAAGGCCAAGGGCAAGCAGGCCGGCGACGCGCTCAAGGCCGAAATCATCGCCGCCAACCTGCTCCCTTCCGACGCCTACCGCGGATCGGATGCCGACGCCCTGAAGGCCGAGGCCAAGCGTCTTTGGCTCGAGCGAAATCCAGGCGACGAGGTCGTGCACGTCGCGATCCCGACGCCGCAGTGGAAGCGTGAGACGAAGTGGACTTGGTTCAACGACGCTTTCTACTTCACCGATCGCAGCGACCTCCAGGCCGCTGTCGTCTTCAAAGCCAAGAGCGAGACCGGCGAGCCGGAGCTGCACTGGTATCCGGTCGACATCACCAAAGATCACCAGAACGGCGACGCGTTGAAGTTTTCGCCGTGGGTCAAGGAGCCGCTCGACCAACTCACCGTCCACCGCCGACTGTTGCCGGACAAGCTGAAGCACTAGCGTCGTTCATGGCTGTGTCGAGCTATGGCGACATCCAACGCTTCGTACTCGTCAGCGATCTCGACGGGACGCTGATCGATCACGAGCACGTCGGCCCAGAGGCTGATCCGAAGTTGGCGGACTTCGCCCGGAGTCTGGAAGCGGCAGGCAAGCGGCTGACACTGTGGTTCAACTCGTCCCGGCCGATCGCGAGTCAGCGGGAGTCGCTGGAGCGGGTACCGGGTCTGCCGGTGCCGCGATATCAGATCGGGGCGATGGGGACGCAGGTGGCGGATGGGGCGACGGGCGAGTTGATCGCCGACTACGGCCGCGAGCAGTTCGGCGATTGGCCGCGGGAAGAGGTGGAGCGGACTTGCGTCGAGACCTTCGGGCTCGTCCCGCACGCAGCCGCGATGCAGACCGCGTTTAAGGCCAGCTTTGACCTGCCTGACCCGCAGATGGCGAAGGCCATCGAATCAGAACTGCGCGGGAAAGGTATCGACGCCAAGATCGTCGTTTCCAGCGGACGTGACCTCGACATCCTGCCGCCGGCCGCGGGTAAGGCGGCGGCGATTCGATGGCTCGTCAAGCACGAAAACCTCGCGCCGGAGTCGATCGTCGTCTCCGGCGACTCGGCCAATGACCTGGACATGTTCGACAAGCCGTTCCGCGGCATCGTCGTCGGCAATGGCCACGACGATTTGCGAAGCCAGGCACCGGCACGGGCGGGTGACTGCTACCTCGCCAAGGGACTTGTCGCCGCCGGCGTGTTGGAAGGACTTCGTCACTTGGGCGTGCTTCCCGACGCGTGAGGCAAACTCTCGCTACGGTCGACGCGCGTGATCGTCGACGTCCACACTCATGTCTGGCAGACGCCCGACCAGCTCGGCCAGGCCGATCTTGGCGATCCGACGGCCGACTCTGCACGGCAGGCGGCGGGTGGCAGGACGGTCTTCAGCCGCATCCCGCCTGGCGACCCGGAACTGCACTGGCAGGCCGGCAAGGCCGTCGATCGGATCATCGTGCTCGGTTTCCAAAGTCGGCTGCTCAAAGCCGATGTGCCCAACGACTTCATCAGCGACTACGTCCGCCGGCACCCGGACAAGCTGATCGGTTTTGCCGGCATCGACCCGACCAGCAAGCGAGCGATCGACGAGCTCCAGCGGTGCAAGGACGAGCTACGGCTCGCAGGTTTGCACATCAGCCCCGGGAATCAGGGCATTCACCCAACCGACTCCCGCGTGATGGCGGTCTACGAGGTCGCGCAGCGGCTCGGCATGCCGATCCTGTTTCACGGCGGAGGGCATCTGTCGGAGGCGGCGTGTCCGGAGTTTGCCAGGCCGATCCTCCTTGATGAGGTCGCGCGGGCGTTTCCTGATCTGCCGATGATCGTGTCGCAGGTCGGTCATCCGTGGGTGGGGGAGACTTGCGGACTGCTCGCGAGGCACCGCCGCGTGTATGCCGATATCGGCGGGCTCCTGCGAAGACCGTGGACGGCGTACAACACGCTGATTCAGGCGTTCGAGCACGGTGTCGTGGGCAAGTTGCTCTTCGGCAGCGACTTCCCCTACGGCCGGGCAGCCGAGACGATCGAGAAGCTGTTTTCCGTCAACTTCGTCGCCCAAGGCACCAATTTGCCAACCGTTCCGCGATCTGCCCTTCGCGGCATCATCGAACGCGACGCACTATCGCTCCTAGGACTATCGCCTTGACCCGCGACACGAAATCAGGCATCGATCTCGACCCGCCGCTGCCACGTTCGGCCAAAACGCTGCCGAGCGTCTTCGTCCAGACGCTGACGCTGCAGAACGGTGGGACGACCGTCGGCGAGCTGTCGTGGTCGCACCTGCCGGCTCATCTCGGCGTCTATCAGCTTCAACACGTCGAAGTCCGCAAGAAACACCGTCGCCAGGGCTACGGCTCCGAGCTGCTCGATTCGGCGATGGGTCAGATGCAACGACATGCGAAACTCGTCGGTATCCCGGTGCGTCGACTGATCGTGCTGATCAACCAGCCGGACACGATCCTGCGAGCCTGGCTCGGCCAGCAAGCTGGGTTCGTCCACGTGCACACGCTGGAGAACGTCGAAGAGGCAACGGATGTGATGGTGTTCCAGCGGACCTTCGACTGATCACGCGTCGTCGCCGCCGTCGCTTTCGCCGTGCAGGAACAGGGCACACGCGACAGAAGCCAGCAGGACGGCCGGGGCAATGACGGGATAGCTTCCGAGCGTCTCTTCGATTAACCCGCGCGACGGCGCGTAGCGCATCGCGAACGCACCGAGACCGGCTGCGACGAGCACGGTTGCCTCTGCCGCAAGGACAGCCGTCGGGCCGAGCTTGCGGAAGCTGAGCGGGATCATGCCGAGGAAGACGCCGCCGATGACACCGCCGGCGAGGACGTGGCCTTCGTCGAGTCCGACCATCCGCCAAGCCGCGCAGCCAGTGACAAAGCCGACAATGCCACCCGTCGTCGCGATGGCGGCCGTTTTGAACGACCAGCCGACGACGCCCGCGACCAGCGTGCCGATGACGAGGCCGGACATCCCACCCGCCGGTCCGCCCGCTGTCTGCGTGCCGACGACCCATCCGGCCCAGGCGCCCAGGGCTCCGATGTTGACGGCCGTCAGCCCACGCCAGCCCCGGCCGCAGAAAAGCCACCAGACGATCCCACACGCCAGCAGCACCGCGGCGATCGTCGCCTCGGTCTCCTGAACGAGCGTTAGAACGTCCTCCTGGTGACGCCAGGGGATTGAAATCTGCTCGATGAGCGTCTTAGGTTCTGTCGGCGCAGCACCGAGTTCACGCCACTCGTCGGGCGTTGCGACCGGAAAGTCCGGCGTCGCGGAGTTCGGCGGATCGGGCATCTCGACACTTGTTCATCGGCCTGCCAGGCACCTCGGAATAGCCCTGGGGCGATAATCCACCGAATATCCACTTGCCACAGATCGCCGAACCGGGCACAACATTGGACGTGGCCGACCCGAAACAGAACGAGATGCCGCCAGATGACAACGAGCTTGAGTCCCGGCTTCGGCCGATGCGCGATCGAATCGACCAGCTCGACGATGATCTCGTCAAGCTCCTGAACGAGCGTGCACGCGTCGCCGTCGAGATTGGACGGGCCAAACGCGAGGCCGCCGGCGGAAGCGGTGGAACGGCCAGCTTCTACGTTCCCAGCCGCGAAAGGGCGGTTTTTGACAAAATTCATCGCCTCAACGAAGGACCGCTGGGTGATCGGACGCTCGACGCCGTCTGGCGCGAGATCATGTCCGGCAGCATCGGCCTTCAGAAGCCGCTCCGCGTCGCCTATCTCGGCCCGGCAGGCTCGTTCAGCCACGCGGCGGCCATCGGCAAATTCGGCAACAGCGTCGACTACGTGCCGGCCTCGGACATCGACGCCGTCTTCGGTAGTGTCGCGCGTCGCCACGCCGACTGTGGCCTGGTGCCGGTCGAGAATTCGAGCCACGGCGGCGTGATCGACACGCTCGACGCGTTCCTCGACCACTCGGCCAAGGTCTGTGCCGAGGTGCTCATCACAATCCACCACTGCGTCCTTTGCCGTGGACCATGGGACGAGGTTAAGACCGTGACGACCAAGCCCGAAGTGCTGGCCCAGTGCCGTGGCTGGCTGGGCGACGTCGCGGGACGACGGTCCGTCGAGCCGGCTGCCAGCACGAGTGCTGCCGCCGAGCGTGCCGCGGCCGATCCAACGGTGGCGGCGATCGCGAGCAGGTTGGCGGGCGAGATCTATGACGTTCCGCGTCTATTCGAGAACATCGAGGACGACCCCGACAACGTCACGCGCTTTTGGGTCATCGGCTCCGAAGCAGCCAAGCCGACCGGCGAGGACAAGACCGGGGTGCTCTTCACCACCGCCAACAAGCCGGGTGCCCTCGTTGCCGTCCTCGACAGCTTCCGCGACAACGGCGTGAATCTCACCGACATCGAAAAACGCCCGAGCGGTCGCACGAACTGGGAGTATGTCTTCTTCGTCGACGCCGAAGGCCACGAAGCGGATCCGAAGCTCCAGGCGGCGATCACGGCCGCGCGAGAGCACTGCCTGCAGCTGACCGTTCTGGGAAGCTACCCGCGTGCGAGTGACGTGTTGTGATGCCCGAACGGCCGTGTCAGTTTGCGGGTGACGCGGGCGTCGAAATGTCGACCGACAGGATCTCGCGCGGATCGGTGGCGGCCACAACGTGACGGCGTTGAGCGTCGTCGGTTCGAGTGCGGAGCGTCGAGGCGTAGCTGGCAAAGGGTGAAGCCTCCGACGTCACACCGGCTGCCGCCTTGGCTTCAGTGGCTGGCGTGGTGAACGCCTCGATGCCTGAGAACGCGACAACCTCGGAGCTGATGTCGACTGTCACGTCGCGAACGACGTCGACGGGCAGGCCGACGACGAGAAGGGCATCGGGCTGCGTGGGTTCCTGCTCCAAGATGTCGCCCGGACCCATGACCGCAATCTGCGGCACCGGATCGGCCGGCAGATCGGCGACGAGGTTCGATTTGGCGGTCAGGCCAGCTGACCAGGCGATGAGCAGCGTGACACCCGCCGAAAGACCGGCGGCAATGGCCACAGCGGCCGGTCGAGAGCGGCGGAGCGTGGTCGGATCCTGACCGATTGACATCGATCCGGAATCGGCTGCCTCGGAACGCAGGACGTGCATCACGCGACCGCAGACATCGTCAGCGAGACGATCCACCTCTGCTTCAGGCAGCGAACGGGCCAACAAGTCATCGACGATCGCGTCGACGTCCTGGTCAGCGAGGGATGTGTGTGCGGGAGCACTCATCGGAGCGGGAGGCTTGTAAAACGACAGACCTCAGTCAGCACATCATGCGCTATGCAACGGGTTCGAGCCGATCGCGAAGCTTTTTACGTGCCTGGAAGACGTGCCACTTGACCGCTTCGGTGCTGCAGTCGAGCCGGCGGGCGACCTCGCGTTGGGGCAGTTGCTCGACCGTGAAGAGGAGCAGTGCCTGACGCTGCTTGTCCGGGAGCTGGGCGATCTCCTGCCGAAGTTGCTCGCCCAGTTCCTTGCCGCGTGCTCGGTGTTCGGGGCAGTGCGAGCGTGCGAAGTCTTCGCTGCCTTGGCCTCGGACCGGGGTCTCGGGCTTGGCGTCGCCGCGCTGTTCTCCAAAGGCACCGTCGAGGGGCTGAGCGATTCGCAGCCGTCGGCCGCGGCGAAAGTTCAAGGAGAGATTCGTGACGATCCTCATGAACCAGCCGCCGAAGGCTTCGGGCCGCTCGAGCGTATCGAGCGATCGGAATGCCTTCAGGAAAGCGTCCTGCACGACGTCTCTTGCGTCGTCCTGGTTGCCGAGCAGCCTGTAGCTGACGGCAATCGCCTTCCGGCTGTGGCCCTGGACGAGGCGTTCAAAGGCCTCGCGCTGCCCTTCGAGCACCCGGCGAACACAGTCGCCGTCTTCAGCCGCAAGCGCCTCGCGTTCGAGCTGCGCCTCATCGTGCTCCGCTGTTGGCTCGGCCTCGACGGCCTCGCGCTCCAACGCCGGTGGATCAGCCGACACATTGTCGTCTGCCGGGGCGGCGCTGGTTTGGACACGAAGGAGTGACAAAGGTTGGAGCCTCGTGAAATTTCGTCGGTTGACGGCGTTATGGGCCGCTGGACCCGCGGAGGGTACGGCAAGTGTCGGCATTCGGCTACCCGTCAGCTGCGGCAGCCGGCGCTCCGATCAAAGACCTAGCCAAGCGGCCACACTCGTCAACCACGGCGTCGTCCCCGCGGTCGCGAGCACGCTCCGCTGCTCGGACAAAGGCGCTGCCGACGATTGCGCCATCCGCAACGCCTTCAAGTGCTTGCAGGTGCCGGTGTCGGCTGATGCCGAAGCCGACGCAGATCGGAAGGTCCGTGCGATCGCGCATGTCGCGAACGCCCGTCTCCAGCTCGGCCGGCAGGTCGTCGCGCTCACCGGTGGTACCTGCGATCGAGAGGTAGTAGATGAAGCCGCCAGCGAGCTCTCCGATGCGGTTGCGTCGAGCCGCTGGCGTGTTGGGCGCAACCAGCAGAATCGGATCGATCTGCACCGCTCGCGCCATTGCACAGAACGCTTCCGCCTCACCCACCGGCAGGTCTGGGCACAGAACACCCGCGTAGCCGAGATCGACGAGCTTTTGCAGGAATGCACCAATGTCCTGGCGAGCCGCAAGGCTGTAGCTGACCATGACGAGCCGCGGGCACGACGTGCCGTCCGGTCGGCCAAGTTCCAGTGCGTGGTCGAGCGTGACGCCGCGCGAGAGCGTCTCGTGGTACGCCGCCTGAATCGTCGGCCCGTCTGCTATCGGGTCGCTAAACGGAACTCCCACCTCGATCGCACCCGCCCCGGCATTTGCCAGCTCAGCCATGACCCTCTTCGACGCGTCGTCCGAAATGAACCCGGACGGGAAAAAGGGCACCAAGTGCACCGGACCGATCGAGTCGTTCTTTAGGTGTTCACCAAGCACGCTCTTCATTCGCGGGCACCGTAGGAAGCTGTCGCTTCGCGAACGGAGCGCTGACGTTGGTGCACGCTCACCGCTGTGCGAGAGCACGCACGTCGTGGGTCCACGCTGTGGTCAGGCAACGATCCACCATCGACCAGATCAGCGACGATCGCGGAGATTCGACGCTTTCATCGGGAGCCCGAAGCAATCGATGAAGCCTCGCGCCGCCGTGATGTCGTAGCCCTCCATGCTGAAGCTCGCCATCTCCGGGTCATAGAGCGTTTCCGGCGACTCGACCGCCACCGCGTCGACGGTGCCCTTGTAGAGCGACAGCGTCACGGCACCCGTGACCGGCCGGCTGGCCTCGTCGATGAACGCCTGCATCGCCCGTCGCAGTGGGTGAAACCACTGGCCGTTGTAAACAAGGCGGGCGTAGTCGAGAGCGATCTTCTCCTTGGCGTGGAAGAGGTCGCGTTCGAGCGTCAGCTGTTCGAGGTGGTTGTGGGCGCGGTAGAGCGCCGTGCCGCCAGGGGTTTCGTAGACGCCGCGTGATTTCATGCCGACGAGGCGGTTCTCGACCAGCAGCTTCACGCCGATGCCGTGCTCGCCGGCGACCTCGTTCATGCGGGCGATGAGATCGTCCCCACGCAGCTTCTCACCGTCGACGGCCACGGGGTCGCCGTGCTCGAAGTCGATCCGGACGTGTCGTGCCTCATCGGGTGTCTGTTCGATGGGCCGCGCCATCGTCAGGCACCGCTCCCACTTTGGCTCGCTGGCCGGGTCCTCGATCTCGGCACCCTCGTGGCTGATGTGCCAAAGGTTGCGGTCCTGGCTGTAGATTTTCTCCTTGGTCGACGTCACCGGCACGCCGTGTTCGCGGGCGTATTCGATGGCCGCCTCGCGGTCGCGAAGTTCGAAGGACGGATCCTTCCAGGGCGAGATGATCTGCAGGTCCGGCGCGAGCGCCTGGTACGTCAGCTCGAACCGGACCTGGTCGTTGCCCTTGCCGGTCGCACCGTGCGCCACCGCGTCGGCGCCGACCTTCCGGGCGGCTTCGACCTGCTTGGCGGCGATGAGCGGTCGGGCGATGCTCGTGCCGAGCAGGTAGTCCCTCTCGTAGACCGCGTGGGCCCGCAGCATCGGGTAGCAGAAGTCCTCCGCGAACTCCCGCCGGAGGTCTGCGACGACGACGTCGTCGGCCCCGCTCTCGCGGGCTTTCTTCTCGACGCCTTCGAGCTCGCTGCCCTGGCCGAGTTCGGCCGCGAAGGCGACAACCTCACAGCCGGGATACCGGCCCTTGAGCCACGGCAGAATGACACTCGTATCCAACCCGCCCGAGTAGGCGAGGACGATCTTCCTGGGATTGCTCAAGCTCGAAGCTAGGCGAGCCGCCGAGACGCGTCAGAAGTGCGTGTCGTCAAAGGGCTCAACTTCGTCCGAACCGCTTGAGGACCCACCGTCGCCACGGGACTCAAGGATGTGGTGGCCGACTTCAAGCTTGCGGCTGAGCTCCTCCATCGTCTGTGGCCGCTTCTTCGGATTGGTCAGGACGCACTGCATGACGACGTCGCTGACGATTTGGGGGACGTCCTTGTTGAGTTCGTGCGGGCTCTTGAAGAGCGCGTCGAGGACGAAGCTGTTCTCACCAGCGCGCTTGGCGTGGTAGGTGGTCGGGACGTGCTTGCCGGTCAGTGCCCAGTAGAGCGTCGCGCCGAGATTGAAGACGTCGGTCGCTTCGCTGATCGGCAGCCGCTCGACCTGTTCGGGCGCGATGTAGTCGGGCGTGCCCTGGATGCGCTCCTTGACGGTTCCGATGCGACAGGACTGGCCGAAGTCGATCACCTTCACGGTGCCGTCGGCGGCGCGGAGGATGTTGTTGGGCTTGATGTCGCAGTGGGCCCAGCCCATGCGATGCATCGCCGCCAGTCCGGCAGCGGCGTCGATGAAGGTCTTGATCACGTCCGCCAGGTCTGGCGGCAGGCCCTTCTCAAGGGGCTTGGCGTCAATGTACTCCATCACGAGGATGGCCTCGGTGACCTTCACGAGCATCGTCCGCGTCACCTTGAGGGCAAAGCTGCGACGCAGGTTGGGGTGCGTGAAGTTCCGAGAGACGTCGTGCTCCGTCTCCATCTGCTCGACGAAGCGGAGGTCCTTGGGCTTGACGCGCTGAACGTGCTTGAGCGCGACCATCCGTCCGGTGTTGATGTCTTTGGCACGATAAATCGTGCTTCCCGCACCTTGACCGAGGACGCCTTGGAGATCGTAGTTGAGAAGTCTCTCCGGCATGGCCTGTCGGGACGTTCGCTCCGAGCGAGTGGACGGTTTCCGGCGGGAGCCGGGCAGTGGCTCACGATAGCCGGACGATCCGGAGGAAGCCGAGAGATCGGCTTCTCCCGCCAGGCCAACGCCCGACGCTGTAGCCGGATTCTGGATCGCACGAAGAGACATCGCAACCTGCCAAACCGAAAGCGGCACCGCAGTCGCGACACCAAAGGACGAAACGCGACCCCATCACCCGATGAGAAGTCGTCTGCCGACCGAATCGGCTTACAGGACACAACGCTGAAGTTGTCACAAAGATTCTGCTGCTCACGGAGACACTCGCGGCAGACCCAGCGCGATTGAAAGCGAACGGGCGGCATCGCGTTGAGCCGGTGTCAGGTCCAACGCGTCACCCGCTAACAGCACGCTTGCACTCGAAGTTCCCCCAAAACCCGCGGCAGATGGTCGCTGCTGAAACCAGCGAGCCAACGCGAACACTTGCCCGTCGCGTCCGATAAAAAAGTGCGCCGGCGGATCGCCGTCGTAGACCGCCGACAGGTCGTCGGGCACGAGCACCCGATCGCCGGCCGCGAACGCCTCGAGCCGCTGCCATCCCACGGGCCTTTCCGCGACGTCGCTCCAAACGCCGTCCTCCGTGACCGCGATTGCTGCCAGGCCCGGAGACGCAGTGTCGGTCAGCGGGGCTGGCGAAAGGAGTTGCAGCAAAACCGCAAGAATGATCAACCCGATCGCCGTCCCAACGAGGATCGTGACGCCGCGACTCATGACCCACCGCCTTCGGGTCGGGCGGTGATTTCGCGACGGAGCTGGCGAATGTCGGCCATGCTCAGCGCGATCGCCTGGCCGCCAGTCAGCTCAGCCAACTCCGCCAGCTCGTCGGCTGGTTCCGCCTGGCCGAGCGTGATCGTGTGGACCGGCATCGTCGCGCTGGCGGCGTCTCGCTGGGACACGACCGACTCGGCAAAATCGTCGGGGAGAAACACCGCGTTCCCCGTGACGACGAGTATTGCCCCCGGACTGGCTTCAAGTGCGACGTCCATGGCCGGGGCGATGAGCGTGCTGCCGCCGACATCGAGTTCGTCGAGGCGATCGCGAACCGTGTCGAGACTTGCGGCGGTGGCGGGGCGGAGCGTCCGGGCCGGCAGCGCAGTCGCGGAAAGGTCGGCATCGTCGCGCCCGATCCGGCTCGCGGGCCAGAAGATGAACTGATACTGCCCGCCCGCCGGGAGCGTGCGTGCCGCGTCGATCAGCAGAAGCATCGACGGCCTGAACGTCCGCTCGCTGGCCGTGCCCGTGTCGACGACGAACGACACGGAGTCTGAAAGGTCGATTCCGGACAGGCCTGTCGTTTCGTCGGCGAGACGCTCGTCTTCCCCGCCGAGCAGCGTGATGACGAGAACGACGACGACAATCGCGAGCAACGCGGCCGCGGCGATGGCGATGCGGAGCCGGCTGTCGCTCGATTTGGTCGCCTTGGCGGCCGGCACCTGCACGCTGACGGATGTTCCGCGTCGACTGGGCCGCTTGTTTCGCGAGGCCGCCCGATTCAGGCCGCTGGAGAGTCCGCTGCTGCTGGCGACGACGTCGGCCAGTTCATCAAGGCCGCTGGTGTTGTCGGTTTGCTCCTCGCGGCGGTAGAGCGGCTTGGCCTTGCCGGCCGAGCCCTGGGCGGTCGAGCCCTCGGCCAACTCCAGCTCTGCCGCATTCGTTGGAACCGTTTGGATGGTGCCGCAGAATTTGCACCGACAAACGCCGCCCGCAAAGGCGTCGTCAACCTCCAGAATCTCGCTGCAGTTGCCGCAACGAAGTCGAATCATCGGGCGTCGGGTGGGTCGGTTCGTGCGTGGCTCAAGGCATCCAGAGGTAGTACGCCCCGGGTTCGAGCATCTGAAGATACCGCTCCAGCACCTCGCTGCCCGGCAAGGCCGGTCTCGGCGTCAGGGATGCGACATCGCCCGAGGCGTAGATGCTCCCCCGATAGCCGAACGGACGGGTGTAGCGGATGACGGTGGCTCCCTTGGCATCGGCCAACTCTGCCGCCCGCGATAAGGAGCTGTCGAGGTCGAGTACCTCGTCGATCAGGCCGATCTCCTTTGCCTGCGTCGCACTGAAGACCCGGCCGTCGAACGCGGTCTCGGTGTCGGAAATCTCCCGATGTTCGTTCACGACCGCGACAAAGCTTGCGAAAAAGTCGTCGACGAGCCCTCGGAAGACGGCCTCTTCCTCCTCGCTGAGTCCGTCGAACGGGCTGCCGAGGTCTTTGAGGTCGCCGCTGGTAATCGGCCGTACCTCGACGCCGATTTTGGCCATGAGTTCGCTGGCGTCGAGGGTTTGGAAGATGACGCCGATGCTGCCGACGATGCCACCCGGGACCGCGTGGATTTCGTCGGCCGCACACGAGACGTAGTACCCGCCGCTGGCTGAGACGTCCTGCGACGCGGCGACGACCACCTTGCCGGTCTGCTGCTTGAACCGCAGAACATCGCGGTACATCGCCTCGCTTGCAGCCACAGTGCCGCCCGGACTGTTGATGCGGAGCACGACCGCCTTGACCCGATCATCAGCCGCTGCCCGGGCGAGCTGCTGGCGAAAAAGGCTGACCGGGTTTTCCTCGGTTCCGAGCAGCCCGCCGCCGGTGCGTGCGTTAACGAGAAGGCCTTCGACAGGAATCACCGCGACTTTGGCTCGTTTGGTCTCGCCACGGCGAACAACGACTTCTTCGAGTTCCGGGCTATTCGAGACCGGCTGCACCACGAACGTCGGAATGCTGCATCCGAGCGACGTCAACGCCACGAGTGAGGCGACAAGCAGTGTCACGCCAGAGCGGAGTCGGGGCACGTGAGAGGGTAGGTGCAGATCGAGTGGTCCCGCTTCTGTCTGCTCACCGCTAATTGGAGACCTTCAAGGACGAGGCTCCGACCGCGATAGCGTTCCCGCAAGAGAATGCCCTACGAGACGTCCGAGCTCGAGTTTCAGCAGCTGGTCGCCCAGGCGATACGCCGGCTGCCCGAGCGGTGGCGGCAGACGCTGGAAGAGAACGTCCCGGTTACCGTCGTCGATCGGCCGTCGCCGGAGCTGCTGAGAGACATGGAGATCCCGGAGGAGGAGCTGCTGCTGGGCTTGTTCGAAGGTGTGGCCATGCCCGACATGGCCGCCGAGGGTTTGGTCGACGTGCCGCCGCGAATCTGGATCTTCCGGCACGACGTCGAAGACTTCAGCGAGGATCGCGACGACCTCATCGAGCAGGTTCGAATCACGCTCCTCCACGAGCTCGGGCACTACTTCGGCCTGGACGAAGACGACCTGGCCGATCTCGGCTACGCCTGACCAAGTTGCGGCTCACGTGTCACCCGATAACGCCGCCAAGCCCTGGCCCGTCGCGATTGGCGGGCGGACCATCTACGCTGTTGCCCCGCCAGTTCGACGAACCGCTGCCTTCCATGATCGACAGACCCCTTCGACTCCTCGTCCTGCCGAGCCTCCTCGTTGCCGCCGGTCTGATCGGCTGGTCGACCACCGCGACCGCCCAGGACGTCGGCGGCTTCGACGCGGCCTCGTCCGGCGACCGGACGTTCGTCGGCATCACCCGGCCCAGCAAGTCGTTCGAGCTCGCCTTCAGCAACGTCGGCAAGGTCGCAGAAGTGGCTGTCCGGCCCGGCGATCGCGTTGAGGAAGACCAGCTGCTCATGCGGCAGGACGATCGCCTGGAGCGGGCTCGGCTCGTCGAACTCCGTGCCGAGGCCGATGTCGCCGGTCGGATCGCGACCGCCCGCCAGCGTGCCGACCTCGCCGCTGTGCAGGAGAAGCGGACTGAACTCGCACGCGACCAGGGCTTCGGCAACCAGTTGGAGCTCGAGGAGGCACGAATCAACCGCGTCATCGCCGAATTGCAGACGGACGAAGAAATCCGGCAGGGCACCGCGGCCGACGCCCGGGTCGATCAGCTCGAAATCCAAATCGCCCAGAAGGCCGTCAACGCCCCGTCGGCGGGCATTGTCCGGACGATCGAGGCCCAGGTCGGCGAAATGCACGGCCCGCAGAATCCGACCATCGAACTGGTCGTTCTCGACCCGCTGAAGGTCGAAATCCTCAATCTTCCACCCGATCGCGTCGCCAGCCTTGCCAAGGGCGACGAGGTCATGGTCCGCTACGGTCGCGACGGCTCCTGGCAGCGGGCGACCATCAGCTTCATCGACCCGATCGCCTCGGCGGAGACGAACGAGCAGAAGGTCGAGCTGGAGCTTCCGAATCCCGAGCTTCGTGCCGCCGGTCGCGAGGTCCAGGTGAAGCTGGCCGATGAGTAGACTGAACCCACGGCTGCGTCAGAGCGTCTACCTCTAAAGGAAGCGTTGGACGGAGCCACCTCCCGGACAAAACCCTGCCCGAGTAAGCTTGAAGCCCGGCACGCCACCCAAGCCGCCGGCCGAACCTCCTCCCCCGCGTCATGGCCATCGCCGCCCAGCCCCACGTCCAGCAGTCCGAGCGTGAGCAACGCCAGCAGTCCGAACAGCAGGACCAGGCCAAGCAGGAAAAGCGGCTGGCCCGCGCCCGGCTTGTCCAGCGACTCGTCGAAAACGCCGGCAACCTGCCGGACTTCATGGAGGACTTGATTCACACTCAGGCCTCCGTCGTCGCTGGCACCGAAGGCGCCGCCTTCATGATCGAAGGGCCCGACGCCGACGGCAATCCCGAGCTCCGCACGCTCAAGCACGTCCGCCCCGACAACGTCGAGGACGGCATCAAGCGGCAGGCGATCATGGCCTTCCGCGAGATCGTCACGCAGTGCGTCAAGCAGGACAAAGACGGAGCCCTCCGGGTCTCGGCCGGCAGCGACGAGAGCGAGGCCCAGTTCTGCCTCGTCACGCTGCTTCGCCAGGACGACCGCGCCGTCGCGGCCACCGCCGTCATCACGCGTTGCCGTGACGAGGGTCGAGCGCTTCAGCGGCTTAGCACGATGCAGCTGGTCGCGGGCTACTTCGACATGTTCCTACTGCGTCGGCAGAGCGAGCAGAACAAGCAGGTCGCCAAGACGCACCAGGATGTTTTGCAGTTTGCCAGCGTCGTCGCCACGGCCGAGGACTTCCACGCGAGCGGCGTTGCTCTGTGCAACGAACTTGCTGCCCGTGCTGGTGCCGCGCGTGTCGCGCTCGGCTGGGTCAAGACCTTCGGCGGCGACAAGATTCAGCTCAAGGCGATCAGCCACACCGAAGAGTTTGACAAGAAGCAGGAGCTCTCCGTGCAGCTCGTCGCGGTGATGGAGGAATGCCTCGACCAGGACGAGTTCTGCCAGTTCGACCCGGCCGGCGGATCGACGGACAACGTCACGCGCGAGGCGATGAAGCTCTCGCAGATGGAAGGTGGCAACCGCGTCGTCAGCGTGCCGCTGCGGCGTCGCGAGAAACTGGTTGGCGTGATGACGATGGAGTTCCCGCCGGAGAAGCCGACCAGCCCGGCCGAGTCGACCTCGCTTGCCGTCGCGGCCGAACTGCTGGCCCCGCAGCTGTACGACCGGTTCCAGAACGATCGCTACCTGATTACGAAGGCGGGTCTGAGCGTCCGCGACAACACCAAGAAGATCTTCGGCCTGCGTCAGCACACGCTTGCGAAGGTCATCATCCTGGCCGTCCTCGGCTTGCTGCTGTTTCTGACGCTGTACAAGCCGATGTACCGCGTCGCGGCTCCGTTCGAGTTCGTGCCGGAGGTCCGCCGAGTCGTCGACGCGCCGTTCAACGGGCAGATCGTCGCGATTGCCGAGGTCGACGGCAGACGTCTGACCGAAGGGGACACCGTCACGGCCGGCCAACCCATCGTGATGCTCGACACGCGGGAGTTCGAGGAAGAACTCGTCGTCCAGCAGAAGGCTCATCAGCAGGCGATTCAGGAAGCCCTTGCTCTGCGTGCCCGCATGGAAGAGGGTCCCAGCGTTCGAGCCCAGCAACGGGCCAAGATGGCCGAGGCCGAGGTCGCTCAGGCACGAATCGCCCAGATCGAGTCGAAGATCGAGAAGTCGACGCTCCGCTCGCCCGTCGATGGCGTGATCCTCGAAGTGCCCGGCCAGCAAGACCTTCGCGAGCGGATCGGCGACGTCGTGCAGATCGGCTCGCCCATCGTCGTCGTCGGCGATCCGTCGAAGCTCACGATCGAGGCCCGCGTCGCGGACCGCGACATTGCCGACATCGGCGTGGGCGATCCTGGCACGCTCGCGACCAGCAGCCGCCCGGGACGGAAGATTCCGCTGGAGGTCGTCGACATCATCGACGCTGCAGCCGCCGACCCGCGGGCTCAGACCAACGCCTACACGGTCGTCGCCACCGTCGCCCCGGCCGACATCGACCCGACCTGGCGCTCCGGCGGCACCGGCGAAGTCCGCATCGACGTCGACAATCGCAGCCTCGCCTGGCAATGGACGCACCGCCTCACCGACTGGGTGCGGCTGAAGCTGTGGCTGTGAATGCGTAGCTGTTAGCTGCTAGCGACTAGCTGCTAGGGCAGACACCGATGACCGCGAGGACTCCAACTCTGGCCTAGTCGCTAGGCCCTAACCGCTAGCAACTCGTTCCACGATGACCCTCCAACTCCGCCCAACGTTCAGCGAATCGTGGTACCGGGTCAAAGACCTCAAGCCGCGTCTCCGTGCCGCCGCACAGATCTCGCGGCAGTTCTACCGCGGCGAGCGGTGGTACATCGTCCGTGACCCGGCCGGCAACCAGTATCACCGGCTCAGCGACGTCGCCTACCAGTTCATCGGCCTGCTCGACGGCACGCGGACTGTCGGCGAGGCGTGGGAACTCGTCGGCGGACAGCTGGCGGACGACGCGCCGACGCAGCCGGAAGTCATTCAGATCCTCTCGCAGCTCTACAGCGCGAACCTGATCGAGACGAACATCGCCCCCGACGCCCAGGTGCTGCTGCGTCGGCAGAAGAAGCAGCGCGAACGCAAGTTCCAAGGCAGGCTGATGAACCTGCTCTTCCCACGCATTCCGCTTTGGGACCCGGATAAGTTCCTCAAGATCTGGATGCCGCTCGCCGGCCCGCTGATCAGCCGGGGTGGGATGATCCTGTGGCTGCTCGTGGTCGGGGCGGCACTCTTCCTGGTCTTGCCCGAGAGCGACAAGTTCGCGGCACAGACGCAGGACTTCCTTCGGAGCGGCACCGTCGAGATGTGGCTGCTGCTGGGCGTCACCTTCCTCGGCACGAAGTTTTTGCACGAGATGGGACACGCCTTCGCGGTCAGGCGATTCGGCGGGGAGTGTCACGAGGTCGGCATCATGTTCCTGGTGCTCATGCCGTGTCCGTACGTCGACGCGTCGACAGCATGGGGCTTCCCGAGCAAGTGGAAGCGCATCTTCGTCGGTGCCGGCGGCATGATCGCCGAGGTGTTCATTGCGGCGCTCGCCGCGATCGTTTGGTACATCACGCTGAATAACCCGAATTCGGCCGTCAACCAGATCGCGTACTACACGATGCTGATCGCTTCGATCAGCACGCTGCTCTTCAACGCCAACCCGCTGCTCCGCTACGACGGGTACTACATCCTGTCGGATTGGCTGGAAATCCCGAACCTGCAGCAAAAGTCCCGCGAGTACAGCCTCGGCCTGATTAAGCGGTACATCCTGCGGGTCAAGACGACTCAGCCGCTGCCGCAGACGATTCGCCAGAAACTCTGGCTCGCGTTTTACTGGTCGGCCAGCGGGCTCTACCGCATCTTCATCGGGTTCGCCATCCTCTACATGGTGATCTACTCGCTGCCGGAGCAGGTCCGCATCGTCGGCTACTTCCTGGCGGCGGGGGCGATTGCGACGTTCTTCGTCGTCCCGATCTTTAAGCTCTTCAAGTACCTCACGACGGAACCAGAACTGCACCGCAAGCGGACCCGCGCGTGGCTCTTCACCGGGACGGTCACAGCGGTGCTCGTGTTTTTCGTCGGGATCCTGCCGATCCCCTCGGCCGTGCGGGCGGACGCAATCAGCGAACCGCTGGACCGGGCCGAGGCGACCATCATGTCGGCCGGCACGCTCGTGAAGCTCGAAGTTCGCGACGGCGATCTTGTCGAAGAGGGCCAGCCGCTGGCGACGCTGGAGAACAAGGAGCTCGAGACCGAGCTCCGAGTCGCCGAGCTGGAAGTCGAGCGACTTCGCACGCTTCGCGACGGCGTGCGGTTCAACGACCGGGCCTTCCTCGGCTCGCTGAATGAGCAGATCGCCGGTGCCAAGACCCGTGTCGAAGGGCTCAAGAAGCGGCTCGACGATCTCGTCGTCCGGGCCCCGATCGCCGGCGTCTTCATGGCTCCACGAATCGAAGATCGACTGGACACGTATCTGCAGCAGGGCGATCCGCTGGGTATCGTGCAGGACGCTCAGCAGCTCGAGTTCTTCGTCAGCGTCGATCAGGCGTCGTACCAGCGGGTCTTCGACGCGATGAAGCGCGACGCCGCGACGGTTCAGGTTCGGCTTGCGAGTGATCTTGACAATCCGATCGAGGGTGGCGAGATCGACGCCGACGTTCGCATGCTGCCGTCTGCGAAGAACGAGCTGAGGAGCAATGCCTTGACCTTCGCCGGCGGCGGAACGATCGCGCCGGATCCGTCCGACCCGAACAAGTCGAGCGAGAGCCTCTTCGAGATCCGCCTCGTCCTGCCCAACGCGGGCGAGGGCGATCGGCCTCGGTATCTGCCGGGGCAGCGGGCGTACGTTCGCATCAAGCTCGAAGATGAGCCGATTATGACGCAGGCCCTGCGTGCCGCACGGCAGCTCATCCAGACACAGACCACCGCCACCGCCGCCCAGCAGGGCTAGCCAACGCAACCATGAGTTCCGCAGCCGGCGAGCTGTTCCACATCTTCGACGCACGCCGCGTCAAGGCCCCGGAAATCAAGGGCCTCGACACAGCCGCCAATGCGGCCGTGGGATGGGTGAAGCACAAGCAGCCGGTCTTGCGTGGCTTGCTTTCGTTCTCGCGGCAGGTCGACGCGCTTGAGCCCGAAGTGCAAAAGCTCGGCTCGACGGCGTTCAAGGAGGAAGTCGCTCGACTCCGCGACGTCGCCCGGCGTGGCCGACTCGACAAGCAACCTGACGACCTTGCACGCGCGTTCGCCATTGCCCGCGAGGCGTCTGTCCGCACCGTCCAGAAGCGACCGTTTCCCGTGCAGATCGCCGGTGCCCGGGCGATTCAAATGGGCTACGTCGCGGAGATGGCCACGGGTGAGGGCAAGACGCTGACCGCTGCGATCGGTGCCGCGATCCTCGCGTGGCAGGGTCGGCCGGTACACGTCGTTACCGTCAACGACTACCTCGTTGCCCGCGACGCCGAGTTGAACCGGCCGCTGTTCGAACTGCTCGGCTCGAGCGTCTCGGCGGTCACGCACGAGACGACGCCGCAGGACCGTTATCACGCGTATCGCAAGGGCGTCGTCTACTGCACGAGCAAGGAACTCGTCGCCGACTTCCTGCGCGACCAGATCATGCTCGGCGAGCAGCGATCCAGCTCCAGCACCGCCATCGGCATGATGGCCGGCCGGCAGAACAGGCCGTGCCTCGTACCGGGTCTGTTCCGTTGCGTGGTCGACGAGGCGGACTCGCTGCTGATCGACGAGGCCGTCACGCCGCTCATCATCAGTAATGCGCCCGACGGCAACGCGAACGAGCCGCTCTATCGTGAGGCCCGTGACCTCGCACTCCAGTTAACCGAAAATCGCGACTACAAAGTCGACCGCACCGAACGGAAGGTCGACCTCACCGGCCGGGGCAAAGAGCAACTCCACAGGCTGGCTGAGGCGCTGCCGAAGGAAGAGGACGCCGGGTTCTGGGTCGGTCGGCGTCGCCGCGAGGAGCTCGTCACGCAGGCACTCGTCGGCGAGTACTGCTTCCTCAAGGACGAGCAGTACCTCATCAGCGACGACGGCAAGATCGTCATCATCGACGAATCCACGGGCCGAACCATGGCCGATCGGTCCTGGCGCGGCGGGCTTCACCAGGCGATCGAGATCAAAGAGAGCGTCGAGGTCACCAGCGACAAGGAGAACCTGGCTCGTCTCAGCTTCCAGCGGTTCTTCCGGCAATACCCGCATTTGGCCGGCATGACCGGCACCGCGTGGGAAGCCCGCGGCGAGCTCTGGCAGATCTTCAACAAGGCGGTTGTTCGCGTGCCGACGAACAAGCCGCTGATTCGCCAGCAGCTGCCGCTGCGGTTCTATGGAACCAGCGACGAGAAGTGGGAAGCCGTCGTCGACCGCGTCGCCGAGCTGCACGCCGACGGCAAGCCCGTGCTGATCGGCACGCGGAGCGTCTGGAGCAGCGAAGAGGTCGATCGCCGCCTGGCCGAGCGTGGACTGCCACATCGCGTGCTCAACGCTCGTCAGGACCAGCAAGAGGCCGAGGTTGTCGCACAGGCTGGTCAGCCAGGGGCGATCACGGTCGCGACGAACATGGCCGGTCGTGGTACGGACATTCTGCTGGGCCGCGGCGTCCGCGACAATGGTGGGCTCAATGTCATCGCGACCGAGCCGCACGCCAGCGGTCGCATCGACCGTCAGCTCTTCGGCCGAGCGGGCCGTCAAGGCGACCCTGGGACGGCCCAAATGTTCGCCAGTGCCGAGGACGACCTCATCAAGCGTCATGTCGACCGCCTCCGCAACAAGTGGCGTGCGCTGGGCGGCAGTCGCCTCATCCGGATCGCGCAGAAGCGGGCTGAAAAACTCGCACGTTTCAACCGCAAACAGGTCCTTCGCAGCGACGACTGGATGGATCAGTCGCTGCCGTTCTAGCCGATGTCGCTCGGGACGAAGGTCAATGAGACGCCATTGATGCAGTGCCTCAGTCCGGTCGGTGCCGGACCGTCGGTGAAGACGTGGCCGAGGTGGCTGTTGCACCGGCCGCACTCGACCTCGGTGCGGACCATGCCGTAGCTGAAGTCCGGCTTGGTCACGACGTGATCCTCGTCAATCTCGCGCCAAAAGCTCGGCCAGCCGGTGCCACTGTCGTATTTCGTGTCGCTGCTGTAGAGCGGTAACGCGCACACGATACAGGCGAAGACACCGCTGCGCTTCTCGTTCAGCAGATCGCTGGTGAACGCACGCTCGGTGCCGTCTTCGCGTGTGACCTTGTAGCCGAGCGGCGAAAGCTTCTCTTTCGCAACAGCGTTTGCGCGAGCGGCGTCCCAGCCGGTCAGGTCGTGCCCGCTGGCACTCATCGCCGGCCGCGTCGTGGGCGTGGCGTTGACTTCGGCGGTGGCAGCAGAGTCGCAGCCAGTCGGCAGCAACACGACGGCCACGACAGCTAGAACAGCAGCGATGCGTCTCATGTGGGCAATCATCGCTCGTTTTGCCGATAGTCGCGTCAAATCGCGTGATCCCTTGGACAAGTGATCCCAGCTGTGGGCTTCAAGCCCATGGTTTTCTGATCTTCCGCCGCCGAAGCTCACTTTTATCAAGTACAACTCACTCGGCCTGAGCGTCGACGACCAGGGCGTCGCCCGAGCGGAAGACGCGGATGATCACCGGCCGGCAGCAGACGGGGCAGTCTTCGACATACTCCTGCTCCTCGCCAGCAGATGGATCGACGGGGATGACGATCTCCTCGCCGCAGGAAGGGCAGACGTAGCTCGCGTCGTCTTGGTCCACGCTCAGCCGCAGCAGTAGTCGATCAAGCGGGCGATCTCCTTGCGAAGATCGTGGCGCGGTACGACGAAGTCGACAAAGCCCTTCTGCTCAAGGAACTCGGCACGCTGGAAGCCGGGCGGAAGCTTTTGCTTGGTCGTCGACTCGATCACGCGTGGGCCTGCGAAACCGATCAGCGCACCCGGCTCGGCGAGGATGAAGTCGCCCAGCATGGCAAAGCTCGCTGTGACGCCGCCCGTTGTCGGATCAGAGAGGACGCTGACGAAGAGCCCGCCGGCGTCGTCGTGGCGAGCCAGGGCGGCCGAGGTTTTGGCCATCTGCATGAGTGAGAGCGTCGACTCCTGCATGCGTGCTCCGCCGGAGCAGCTGACGATGATGATGGGCTTCTTCTCGTCGGTCGCGCGTTCGATTGCGCGAGTTAGCTTCTCGCCGACGACGCTGCCCATCGAGCCCATCATGAACGTCGGGTCCATCGCCGCGACGATGACGGGACGGCCCTTGATGAACGCCCGGCCGCTGACGAGTGCGTCGGCCGAGCCGCCTTTGAGCCGCTCGGCGGCGAGCCGGTCGGTGTAGGTTTTGCGGTCGGAAAAGCCGAGCGGGTCCGTGCTGGTAAGGTCGCCGTCGGTCTCCTCGAACGTGTCCGGGTCGGCAAGCTGTCGCACCCGCTCGCGGCCCGAGACGCGGTGGTGATGGCCGCACTCGGGGCAGACGAGCAGGTTGGCTTCGAGCGACTTTCGGAAGAGCGTCGCACCGCAACCCTTGCAGGCGACCCAGAGGCCTTCAGGAATGCGTGTCGATTTCGGCGGCCGGGTCTCGGCTGGAGCAGTCGTCGCCATGGCAGCAAGGTTAGGACAGGCCAGCGCGAAGGGCGGCGATGGCGTCGGCCCGGTTCGACTCGCCGAAGATCGCACTGGCCGCGACGAACCAGTCGACGCCGGCGGATCGTGCCCGGCCGATTGTGTCGACGCTGATTCCGCCGTCGATTTCGAGTCGCTGGTCGGGTCGTAGTCGCCGCTTGATCGCCTCGCACTTGTCCAGCACGCTTGGCATGAACGATTGCCCGCTCGCGCCGGGCACGACGCTCATCACGAGCACAAGGCGAACCTCGTCCAGAATCGGAAAGACGGCTTCGGCGGGCGTCATCGGGTTGATGGCCACGCCGATGTCGACGCCGTCGCTTTCAACGCTGCTATTCAAGTCCGCCAGTGTCCGCCGAACGTTGTCGGCGAGTTCGGCATGAAACGTGATGCCGTCTGCACCGGCGGCGATGAGCTGCGGTGCGACCTCTTCGGGTCGCGTGACCATCAGGTGACAGTCCAGGTATGCCTCCGGGGCGGCTTGCCTTGCGGCCTTGACCACCACCGGTCCGAAGCTGACGGTCCTGACGAAGTGTCCGTCCATGATGTCGATGTGGAGCGCATCACCACCGCTGTCGAGGACGTCGTCGATTTCGCTCCCAAGCTTGGTGAAGTCGGCTGACAGAATCGACGGCAGGATCATCGGCCTGTCATGGGCGTAAGGGTCGAAGACGTCGGGCATGCGAGCATGGTGGCGAGTGCGAAACTTGCCGACAACCCCGCGGCCGGGCACGATGACGCCATGAGAATTGTCCTCGTCGCGGGACTGGCCAGTTTGGTGGGCCTCGCCGGTTGTTCATCTGAGCCAGACGTCGCACCGCCTCCGACGCCGCAGTCGGTCGAAGGAGCGCGGGCTCGGCTGATCACGCAGCTCGAAGACCAAGGCGGCGGGACGCTGTTTCTGCTGCCGCTGGAGGAGACAACGCCGGACGGGGTATTCGAGAACCTCGGCCTGCAGACGTTTCGCGTCAAAGACGAGCCCGGCGAGGTGTTCGCGTACGAGACCTTTGCCGTGACGAGCGACGACGCGATTCAGGTCGGTTCTGGCTCTGGCGGACCCGGGATCACGAGCTTCACGCTCGCCGATGCGGACGGCGATGGCGAGTTGGACCTCGTCTACGTCACCGGTAGCGGTCGCGGCATCAAGAGCTACGACGCGGGTGCGATCGATCGGCCGGGCTTTGTGCCGTACGACCCTGCGAACCCGCCTTTGGCTGATCAGCCGGTCGCGCGCACGCCGCTCCGGAGCCGGCCGGTCGCGCTGGGTTATCGCGATCCGATTGAGCTGCGTCCGGTGGCGTCGGGCAACGGCTTTGACGTCTGGGATCCTGGACGTCGGGTCCGGTTGGGTCGATTGGTGTTTCGCGAAGAAAGCGCCGACTTCGTCGTTGCCGACGGCTTGCCCAGAAACGTGCAGCAGCGGTTCCTGTCGCCAACGCCGTAACGTCGCGGGCATGGAGCTGTTGCACGGCCTGGATGCGATGAATCACCTGCCGCGAGGGGCGGCGTTGTCGGTTGGCAACTTCGACGGCATCCACCTCGGGCACCAGAAGATCATCGATCACCTTGCCGACGCTGGCACGTCAGGCGTGGTGGTCGCGACGTTCGAGCCGCATCCGACGTCGGTCCTTCGGCCCGACCTCGCGCCGCCGAGGCTGACGAGCGTCGAGCGGAAGCGTGCGCTGCTGGCCGAAGCGGGCGTGACGCATCTGGTCGAACTTCCGGCAGACGATTCAGTTCTGAAGCTGGAGGCCAAAGCGTTTTGTGAAGCGGTCCGCGACCGGGCCGAGCCGGCGGTCTGGGCGGAAGGGCACGACTTTCGGTTTGGCAGAGGTGCCATCGGCAACGTGGACCGGCTGACCGAGTGGCTAGCGGAGTCAGGCGTATCGGTCGAGATTGTCGAGCAAGCAACGGTGGTGTTGCCGGGCCTTCAGGTGGTTTCCGCGTCGAGCAGTCTGGTTCGATGGCTCGTCGTGCACGGGCGGGTGTGCGACGCGGCTGCGGTGCTCGGCCGGAAATACAGCGTGAGTGGCGAGGTCGTTCGCGGAGCCCAGCGTGGACGCACGATCGGTTTCCCGACGGCCAACGTGCAAGTAGATGACCACCTCGTCCCTGCAGACGGCGTCTATGCCGGGCGATGCGATGTCGACGGCGCGTCGCACGTCGCGGCGGTCAGCATCGGCACGAACCCGACGTTCGACGGACCAGTGCGGACGGTCGAGGCGTACCTGGTCGGCTTCGAGGGGGACCTGTACGGGCGTCACCTGAGTGTGACACTGGAGCGATGGCTGCGTGGGCAGGAGCGGTATTCCGGGGTCGATCCGCTGGTGCGTCAGCTCAACGTCGATGTTGAGCAAGCGGTTCGGTTGGTGGCTTGATGCTTATAAAAACAAGGCAGGGCGGCTGAAGCCGCCCTGCCTCGCGGTCTCGTCGTCATCCTGGTTCAAACGCCGTCGATGATCTCGATCGAGTCGAACGCGTCGTCGTCATCGTCGTTGAAGACCGTGTCGTCACCGTCGCCGCCGAAGAGGAAGTCGGCACCAGCGCCGCCATCGAGGCTGTCGTCGCCGAAGACGCCCTCGATCAGGTCGACGCCATTGCCACCTTCGAGCGAGTCGGGTCCGCCGTTGGCGACGCCGCCGCGCGGGCCATCGAGGGCGTCGCCGACGAGGGTGTCGTTGCCATCGCCGCCGATGAGCAGGTCGTTGTTGCCGAAGCCTCGGAGCGTGTCGTTGCCGGCTTGGCCACGGAGCGTGTCGCGTGAGCCCGAGCCGTTGAGCAGGTCGTCACCCTCGCCGCCTTCGAGGACGTTGGCGTCGAGGCCGCCGGTCAGCGTGTCGTTGCCGGCACCGCCGATGAGCGTGTCCTGGTCGAAGAAGCCCGCCGCCAGCGTTGCGGCGTCGAAGGTGATGCCGGTGCCGCCGAGCAGGTAGTCGTTGCCCTCGCCGCCGACGATCGAGTCGTTGCCGCCGAAGCCGTCCAGCACGTCGTCGCCGTCACCGCCGAAGATCTCGTCGTTACCGAGTGCGCCCGAGACGGTGTCGTCGCCGGCACCGGCGAAGATGCGTGCGGCCGCGACGTCTTCACCCAGGACGATCAGGTCGTCCCCGTCGCCGCCCTCAATCTCGATGATGCCGACGCTGTCCTGCGGCTGCGACGTATTCAGGCCGTTGATGCTGATGATGACGTTTGAGCCGTCGAGCGAGACGGCGATGTTGTCCGAGCCGGTGGTGCCGTTGACCGTCAGGATGCCAGTGCTGCTGTCCAGCGTCTGGGCCTCGCGAACATCAGCCAGGGCGACAACGCTGAGGTTAGCGCCGAGGTTGCCGGTGACGTTGACGGTGATAGGCAGGTCGTCCGCGACGCCCGCGTACGTGTGGCTGCCGACGACTTCGAACGTGCCGGGCGTCGAGCCTTCGCGGACGACGACCGGGTTGTCACCGGCGAGGCCCTGGTCGACCTGGCCGTCGCCCCAGTCGATGGTGGCGGTCCAATCGGACGGATCGCCGTTGGGGTCGAGGTCGGTGAGCGTCGCAACGACGGCGTCCTGCAGCTCGACGCCACGAATGGCGACGACGTTCTGGCCAATGAGCGTGCCGCCCGAATCGCCGACGCCGACGGTGACCTGCTGGATGTCGTACGGGAAGCTGTTGTTCCCACGAATGGTCCGCGGCGTGCCATCGATGATGTCGCGGGCGTAGACGAACAGATCGACCGCGCCTGTGAAGCCGGCCTCGGGCGTGAACGTGACGTCGCCGGTGTTCTGGTCGACGCTCACGGTTCCCACGCCAGCCTGCGTCGTAAGGAAGGAGCCGCCGTTTTCGACGTCGTTGAACGCGGCGGCGTATTCGATCGGATCGTCTTCCGGATCGACCGCGCCGGTCTGGAAGACGATCGCCTGGCCCTGGTCGGTGACGAGGTTGTCGATCGACTGCAGCAACACGGCCGGGCTGTTGGTCGCGTCCTCGATGACGTCGAACTCGTACGTGTCCGTCGAGGTGCCGCCGTCGGGATCGGTGGCGGTGACGCGGACTTCAAACGACTCGCCGATGAGCGAGCTGTCAGCGCTGACCGCCAGGACGCCGTCGGTGGTGATCTCGACGACATCGACCGAGGTCACGACGACCGGATCGTCGAGAATCTGGCTGCTTGCAGAGCCGCTAATGATGTCGTCGCGGACGTCGAATCCGCGAAGCAGCTGTCCGAAGAGCGTGAAGTTGCCGTCGAGGATGCGCTTGTCCGTGCCGGGCGTGGCCAGTTCCTGCGTGACGAAGAACTGGCTGCCGTTGGTGTCCTTGCCGGCGTTGGCCATGGCGAGCTGGCCGTCGCCGTTGTAGACAAAGTCGGCGTCGAACTCGTCGTCGAACCGGAACTCGACCTCGTCGCGGACCGGGTTCGAGTTGGTGCCGTTTTCGCCCGGGCTGCCGAACTGGAAGATGAAGTCGGGAACGACGCGGAAGATCCGCAGGTCGTCGTAGAAGCCCGACTCGGCCAGACCGCTGATGCGGCGGACGGTCTCCGGCGCGACGTCGTCGAAGAGCTGGTACGTCAGCACGCGCCCATCAGCGAGGTTCATCTGCAGATACGTCGTGTCACGCGGCAGGAACGTGGCCGTGGCGTTGTTCGCGTCGTCGCCGAGCACTTCGGCGGTCAGGTTCAGCGCATCGCCGTCGGTGTCGTCGGCACGAACCGGGACGTACAGCGACTTGCCCGCCTGGACCGGAAGGTCGAACGGCTGGCTCAGCAGCTGCGGTGCGGCCAGGAGGCGGCGGCTCTCGAGCGTTTCGGTGACGGCGCGGGTGACGGGCGACATGGGGCGTTGGCGACGGATCATGACGGTTGGTTTATGGAAGGCCGCGTCGTTGGCGGCGTGGGTTGGACTGTATCGGGGTCGTCAGCGGATGAACCGCATGTCGCCGACATTGGGCACCACCGGCGGCAGGAAGGGCAGCGGCCGGTACCCGCCCGGCCAGTAGACGAAGAACGCCTTGCCGAGCAGAAACCGGCCCGGAACCCGGCCAGCATCTGAGGCGAGTCGCTCACGCGGGAGCAGAACGTCGTCGGTCCACGTCCGCGCGTCGCCCGACAGCATCGGGTTATCACCGATGACGAAGTACTCCTCCTCGCCCAGCCGCATGACGCCGTGCGGGAACAGCTCCGGCGAGGCGTATGGATGCAACCCGCCACCGCCCGAGCCGCCAGCCGTCTGGTCGCGGGCGGTGTAGTGGACGTCGCGGTACAGCTTGACGCGCGTGATGTCGGCCACGTGCCCGACGGCCGAGATCGACGCCGCAGGTTCCGGGCCCTTCAGGCTGTTGCGTTCCTCGAAGATCAGTTCGCCGACGTCGGGCTCGTAGTTCGTCTCGATGACGCGCTTTCCATCGATCTCGACGTGGATCGCATAGTCGAAATGTGCCAGCTGCAGCCGCGACGTCCCGCCGACGGCCGAGACGCCCGCATCGCTGTGCCGGGCGAGTTCGACCGGCGATGACGGATCGGTTTCGTCCAGCAGAACCACTTCGCCCGGCGTGACGCGAGCGACGAACGTCTTGCCATTGCCGGACAGCCGCAGCGCGATCGGGCCGCCGCCGTCGCGCCGGTGGTGGACGAGGCTCAGGCGCAGGTCATCGGCGTAGTGCAGCCAGGCCGTGCCGGGATCACGCGAGTGCGGTCCGCCGGCGAAGTTGAACCCTCGGCCAAAGGTGTCCGCACTGTCCTTCCCCCGAAGGCCATCATCCCATGTCTGGTTGTACGCGATGTAGTCGAGCAAGTAGAAGCAGAGCGGGTTGGCGTCCTTGTCGAACGTGAGCTGGCCGCCCTCACCGGCGAAGGCGAAGCCGTCCGATTCGACACGCCAGCCGCCCGAGGGTTTCCACGGAAGCTCGAAGTCGGCATCCGTCTCCACGCGTCCGCCCGACAACTGAACGTCCCGCTCGGCCCCGCGCGGGCGGAAGTCGTCGTCGTACACGACACGCCAGAGAGCCTCCTGCACGGTGTCCGACTTGCGGGCGATCTTGAAGTCGCTCGCCGTCAGCTCGGCCGTCTCCTTGTGCCGGGCGTCGCCGGCGATGTAGACGTCCCCGTCGAGCAGCAGCACGCTCTCGCCCGGCAGGCCGACGAGCCGCTTGATGTAGTTCTCCTGGTACGACTCCGTGCTCTCGACCGGCAGATTCGCGTAGGCCGCTCCCGACCGACTCGGGTTCTTGAAGACAACCACGTCGTAACGCTGGGGGTCCTGGAAGAGGTAGAGGTACTTCAGCACCAGAATGCGGTCGCCGTAGTAGACGTTCGGCCCTTGTGCGTTCTCGTCGACCGGGTCCAGCCCGGGCATGGGTCTCGGCGGCTGTCGGAAGCCGCAGTTGGGGCATCGGATGTTGAGCGTCCGATCCTCGCCGCTGGAATTCTGGGCCTTCTTCGGGATGAACGTGGTCGAGCCGACGGTGCGGTAGTTGACGTCGTAATCCCACCCGCAGTCCGGGCAATCGAACCGCATGTGCGCCCCCAGCAGCGTCGTGGCCATGGAGCCGGTGGGGATGATGAACGCCTCGACGACGAACGCCCTGAAGACGAACGCGAGCACGAGCGCGATGAGCACTTGCTCGATCGTCGTCCGCACCCCCGCCTGCTCCGCATCGGCCGACGAGGCGATCGTGGTGGTCTCGGACGGCGAACTCATGCCCCAGCACCGTACGTCGCCGATCGCCGGCACGCGAAGTCGGGCGTAACGGGCAGCAGAATCCCGAGCGCAGTGCCCAAAAAGAAAACGCCGCCGGTGCACCCACCACCTTTTGACGGCAGAACTGGGACGATCCTCCCGAGCGCGTTCACCACCGCGGCTGTCCTGAGCGCGCATAGCTTCATGCAATGCGTCGGTGCCTGCTCCTGGCGGTAATCCTCCTGCTCGCACTCATCCCGACGCAGGCGTCTGCCCACGGCATGACCGAGGATGACCAAGCCCGCATGCTGGAGGCCGGCTATCCCGAGTACGCCTGGCTGGGGGGCAAGCACATGCTCACCGGGTACGACCACCTCTTGTTCCTGCTGGGCGTCGTCTTCTTTCTCACCAAGTTCGGCGACGTTCTGAAGTTCATCACCGCCTTCACCCTCGGCCACTGCATCACGCTCATCGGCGCGACGCTGCTGGGCATCCAGGCCAACTACTACCTCATCGACGCCGTCATCGCTCTGACCGTCATCTGCAAGGGTTTCGACAACCTCGGCGGCTTCCAGAAGCAGCTCGGCGTCGATCCGCCAGATCTCCTGGGCATGGTGTTCGCCTTCGGCCTGATCCACGGCTTCGGCCTGTCGACGCGTCTGCAGCAGCTTCCGCTCGGCGAAGACACCGGCGGCCTCGTCCTGCGCATCCTCTCGTTCAACGTCGGGGTCGAGCTTGGGCAGTTGATTGCGCTGGGACTGATGATCCTCCTGCTCGCCGCCTGGCGAAAGACCGCCTCGTTCAAAACGTTCAGCCGTGCTGCCAACGCCGGCCTGATCGCTGTCGGCGCGCTGCTGCTTGTCATGCAACTCCACGGCTACGTTCACTCCGTCAGTCCCGAAGAGTTCCCACTCAACGCCGACGACCACCAGCACCTGCACGAGGCCGACTGAACGACCTCGTCCCACCCCATTCATCAGCAACTCCGCCACAGGAGCCCGACGATGACCACGACCGACAGTCCCGAAGCGCCCACGGCCGGCGGCGGCAAATCCACCCTCCTCGTCGGCGGCATCGCGCTCGCGATCACGGCTCTTCTCTTTGTCGCCTTCGCGATCTTCAACACGTCGTCACCCGACGCAACGGGTCATGACGAGTCGGTCCCACACGATCATGACGACGCCGGCAACGCGATCCCGGTCGTTGACGGCGACGAGCCCCACGACGAATCGGTGCCTCACAGGCACGCACCTGAACCCAACCGCATCCCTCTCGGCCAGCCGCACGACGAGTCCGTTCCGCACACACACTGACGCGCTCACG
>JBCDKH010000010.1 GCA_038746835.1 Planctomycetota bacterium
GCCGCGACGGTGCCGGAGCCGGCTATCGCGACGTCGCTGGTCGGGTTGCTGGCGCTGCGTCGTCGAGCACGTAGATGACGCCGTCGTCACCCGGCTGCCGAGGCATCGCGACGAGGCCGATCAAGTCGGCAAACTGCTCGGGTGGGACGGCACCGTTGTCCTCGCCGTCTCGCTCATCGAGCACGACGAACGCTCCGCCGTCGGTTGTGAAGGCAGTCTGAATGCGATCGAGCTCGTCGGCGTCAGGCGACCACGACGCTCCGGGCACCCGCCATCGCACGTACCCGCCGCGGGCGGCGAGGACTTTGGAGTGCTGTCCGTACGACGCGACCCACGCCCCGCGCGGCAGCGTCTTGATCAGCCGACGCGTCACCGGCGATGTCGACAGCTTCGGCGTCGGCCCCTGCTCATCGACGCGGCGATCGAGCGCGTAGCCGATCGTGCGATCGACGTTCCGTCCAACGATCAGCCCGACCAGCACCACGCCGGCCACCAGCGACACGGTCCTCGGCAACCGGACTGACACGCGACTGAAGACCACGACCCCTGCGGTCAGCAGCAACACCTGCACCGGCATCATCAGCCGATAGTCCGCGTATCCCTGATCAAGGAAGACTTTCACGAGCAGGATGAAGCTCACATACCCCACCGCTGCAAGCACGAACACGGGAACAACCGACGAAGGCTGACCGACTTCAGTCGGTCTGAGTCTGCTTCGAAAACGAACCAACCCAATCCCCATACCCACCAGCACCACCCAGATCCCCACCACCCAGCCCACCCCGATCCCCAACCCCGGATCGGGCCACACCCAGTCCACCACCTGATCCCCGATCGTCTCGAGGTTGAACACCAGAAGCTCCCATCGCTCGCTCCACGTGACGTCCAGCGCTTCCTTGCGACCCGTCGCCCGGGCACCGACGTGGACGTTGCGCAGCGCCCACGCCCCGACGAATGACGCCCCGACTAGCAAGGTGGTGCCGCTTTGCAAAACGATCCTCCGACGTCCCACAGGCTGAGCCTGTTGGCTCGTCAGCGCGACGACGACCAGCAGCAACGGAACGCCGACGACCAGCGACATACCCGCGTAGCGAGTCAGATACGCGAGCCCCGTCAGCACGCCCAGCAAGCCTGCGACTTTCCATGACGGTCGGCTCACGTGCCGAACGACCAGCAGCAACGTCAGCAGCGTCAGTGTGACGAAGATTGGCTCCGTCCAGACGTGCACATAAACGCGGAGCACCTTCGGCTGGCACGCCACCAACCACGCCGCCGCCGCGGCGGGCCAGAGGGTCGTGACACCGTCGCCTTCATCGTCCGATTGTCGAAGCCGAATACCCGAGGGCGCCCATGCCGTCGTCGCAGCCACGAGCGCGATCAAGCCGCCGAGCAAAACGACGTGCAGCAACCGCGCGGCCTGCCCCGGCGTCAGACCCGTCGCCATCGACAGCCACGCCAGAACCGTCGGAAACAAGCCTGGCCACCAGGACAGTGGCCGGTAAACAACCCGCCCGTCCTCCACCTGCGACACCGACACGCCGTGGCCCTCGGTCACACTCTGCGCCGCACGCAGGTACTGCAGCGAGTCCCGGCTGGTCAGTGGGCCCCACGTCGTCGCGACGAAGTGGAGCACCATGACGAACACGATCGCCCCGCCGATGATGACCAGCGGCAGACGGTGCTCGCGCGCGATCGTCATGCTGACACTCCGGCCCGGCCAGCGAGGAAACCCGTCGCCCAGGCCCACTGGAAGTTGAACCCACCGATTCGGCCGTCGACGTCGAGGATCTCGCCAGCAAGATGCAGCCCGGACGTGACGCGGCTGCTCATCGTCTTCCACGCCACTTCGGACAATGGCACACCGCCGGCCGTCACTTCCGCGTGGTTCCATCCGCGCGCCTGCTCGACGGGCAGCTCCAGGTTTGTCAGTGCGTGGACGAGCTTGCGCCGGTCGTCACGTCGGACCTGAGCGAGCGGCGTTTTGTCGTCCACGCCGGTCTGCCACAGCACTGCTTCCGACACCTTCTCGGGTAACGGCGAACGCGAATCCGACTCGGCGGTCGACCACTGCTTGAGCGTCGACCGCAGCGGCAGCTTGGGCGTCTTCTCGGCCATGTGCAGCAGCGTCGCTTCGACCGACTCGAACGTCTCGTCCGGCAACAGATTCAGGTACCACTTCACCTCGCGACCCGCGGCCTTGTTTGCGAGCCAGTGGCGACTCGCGTCCATCGCGAGCGGGCCGCTCACGCCGAAGTGCGTCCAGAGCAGCGAACCGCGTCTTCGATCCACGGGCTTGCCGTCGGCCGTCGTGGTGATCTCGGCCTCGTGGCTGATGCCGGCCAAGTCGCCGTGGAAGAAGTGCTGCTGCAGCGTCATCGAAACGAGCGCTTCGTGCGTCCCGCCGACGGTGTGGCCGAGGGTCCTGGCCAAGACATAGCCGCCGCCGTCGCTGCCGGTCCTGGGCAAGCTACGTCCGCCAGAGCAGAGCACGACGCGACGGCATTGGTGTTCACCCCGCGGCGTGCGGACGACGAAGGAGTCGTCGGCCTGCTCAATCGACGTCACGCGGTGTTCCGTCAAAAGCGTCGCCCCGCGATCAGCCAGGCGCGTCAGCAGCGCGTCTAAGACCGTCCGCGCCTTGTCCGTCGTCGGGAAGAGCTTGCCGGTCGGCTCGCGTTTGAGCTCGACGCCCATGTCACGAAGCCACGCGATCGTGTCATCGACGGTGAAGCTGGCCAGGACGTTCTTGACGAAGTTGCGCGTGGCCGCGTTGTAGTCGCGGGCGTCGATCTTGTGATGGGTCACGTTGCACCGCCCACCGCCTGCCACCAGGATTTTCGCTCCGACCTTCCTCGCCCCGTCGAACACGACGACGCGTGCCTTGGGATTCGCCTCCGCCGCGAAGATGCCCGCCGCCAGTCCCGCCGCCCCGCCGCCGACGATGCCCAAGTCCCAGTCGCTCACGCGTGCACGCTATGTCGTCGCGACCAATCAACGACCAGCGCCGACGGGCCACTACGCTCCGGGCCGATGCGCTCGCTCATCCGAGTCATGCTGCCGTTGTTCGCGTTCTTTACGACGATGATGATCGTCGCGCGGGCGACGGGTCTGGTCACGCCCGCCCGAATCCAGGCCGGCCTCGAAGCCGCACGCGAAGCCTCGCCGATCTGGGCCATGGCCGTCGTTGCCGGACTGTTGACGGTCGACCTGTTCATCTTCGTGCCGACCCTGACGGTGCTGATGCTCGCCGGCTACCTGATCGGCTTTCCGCTCGCCTTCGTCGCCGGTGCGACCGGTCTCTACCTCGCTGGCCTGGTCGGCTACGGCCTGAGCTGGAAGTACGGCGAAGCACTCGTCCGCCGCGTCGTGAAGGACGAAACCCGGCGACGCGAGATGAACGACGCTTTCCGCACGCACGGCGTTGCGATGATCCTGCTCTCACGCGCCGCGCCGATGTTGCCGGAAATGACCGCGTGCCTCAGCGGCATGACGCGAATGCGGTTCGGCAGGTTTCTGCTCGCGTGGACGGGCAGCGTCGTGCCGTACGTGCTGGTGACGACGTTCGCCGGGTCGCGCAGCTCGCTCGACAACCCGCTGCCCGCCATCGCGACGGCCGTCGGCATGGCGGCGGTCTTCGGGGTCGCGTGGTGGCTCTTCCGCAAGCGCGTCCTGCAGGCGACGCCCGCTACCGCCTGACCCGCGGCACCCAGAAGTCGACGCCCGCTTCGCGGAGCGCCTCGTGTACCTCGGCCACGTGCGTCTTGTCGTGCGTTTCGAGCACCAGCGAGATGTCGACGCGGCCCACATCCGCAGGGCCGAAGCTGCGATCGTGATAGACCTCTTTCACGCTTGCCCCGGCCTGCTTGATCGTCGTCAGCAACGACGACAGCGACCCGGCACGATCGCTCACGCGACACGTCAGACGACACAACCGCCCGTCTGCCGCGAGGCCGCGCTCGATGATCCGGCCGAGTACCTGGACGTCGATGTTCCCGCCGCACAGAACGATCGCGACCTTCTTGCCTGCGAGCCCGTCACGTAGCGGACCCATCACCGCCGCCAGCGATGTCGCCCCGCTTCCCTCGACGAGTGCCTTCTCCACTTCGAGCAGGTTCAGCACAGCCCGCGCCGTCGCGCTCTCCGTGACCTGGACGACGTGGTCGACGTGATCGCGACATGCGGGCCATGCGTTGTCGCCCAGCCGAGGGATCGCCAGGCCGTCGGCGATGCCCGGCCGTGTCTCGACGTCGATCGGTCGATCCGCTTCGAGCGCGGCCGTCAGCGTCGGCGCGGCCTCCGTCTCGACGCCGATCACGCGACACGTCGGCCGACGTTCGTGGACGATGGTCGCGATGCCCGCGATCAATCCGCCACCGCCGACGGGAACGACGATCGCGTCGAGGTCAGGCACCTCTTCCAGCAGCTCCAGTCCGACCGTCCCAGCACCGGCAATCACCGCCGGGTCGTCGAACCCGTGGATGTAGACGAGGCCACGATCATGAACGAGCTGGTTTGCATGCTGCCGCGCCTCGCCGAACGTCTGTCCATGCAGCACGACTTCGGCCCCGAAGCTCCGACACGTCGCGATCTTCACCAGCGGTGCGGTCGTCGGCATGACGACCGTGACCGCAATGCCGAGCGCCCGGCCGTGATAGGCGAGGGCCAGCGCGTGGTTTCCAGCCGACGCCGCAATGACGCCGGTGTCGATTTCGTCGCGCCGCACGAGCAACGCGTTGAGCGCGCCGCGCTCCTTGAACGACCCGGTCGGGTGCAGGTATTCCAGTTTGCAGAACAGCTCACACCCCGCCGACTCCGACAGCCTCGGCGACGCATGGGTCGCAACGGGCCGCATGCCGGCGTCGCGTAGCCGGATGCCTGCTGCTTCGACATCGGCTGCAATAGTCGGCATCGCGATAATCTAGCTGATCGGCAGAGGGCAACGGAAGTCTCGCCGTCGCCATCCGCAGCACGCGAATCACGACGCTCGAGCGTGCCGATGTCGGGGACGCACTGCCATTGC
This sequence comes from Planctomycetota bacterium, assembly GCA_038746835.1. Classification (NCBI taxonomy): domain Bacteria; kingdom Pseudomonadati; phylum Planctomycetota; species Planctomycetota bacterium. The sequence goes on from JBCDKH010000010.1 coordinate 5,021, forward strand.
TAAGGCGAACAGACGCTCGGATCGGTAACGCCACCAGCGTTCGTGCTGCCTCAGTCAGTCTTTCGATTGCGACCGTGGCTCGGCAGCCGGCTTGCGTGCTTGATCACGAGAACGAAGAGGTGGTCCGGCTCGACAGTGAGCTCGATGACGTAGGGGAACCGATCGTCGCGAGCCCGCCTGATGCCGCGACGCTCATCGACCACCGGATAGCGCCGCGGTGCCTCAGCCGCCTGACGGGTCAAGGCCCGCATCCGCTTGATGAGATCGTCGCCCAGCCCTGCTCCCGGTTCTTGAGCGTCGAGATAATCCGCCGCCTTGATCAACTCGTTCTCTGCCTGCCGGTGAACGACGGTCCTCACCGCCGCTTCTCCAGCAGACGCGTGAACATCTCTTCGGCATCGACCAGGTTTGCCGTCCCGTTCCGAACCTGGTCCGCTCGCTCAATCGCCTCGGGACTCGCCGGTGGCTCATCGGCCTGCTCATGAAGCGACTGTTCCAGACGACGAATCAGCTCCAGCCGATCCGCCTCCGATAACGCCACCGCCGCTGCTTCGATCTCCTCAATGACCATGCCGCAAGCGTATCAGAAGACCACGTCCTCCGTCGCGTCTGCCAGGTCCTGAATGCGGAAGTCGGTCGGCAGGCCGTGCTGTTTGGCCATGTGGTCCTCGACCCGCTGGCGTACGGCCTCGACCTTGATTCGGCGCGTCACGTCGGCGGCGAAGGCGTAGGTCAACAGCCGCTTGGCCATGTCGCCGCTGACGCCGCGGCTGTTGAGGTAGAAGACAGCCTCTTCGTCCAGCGGCCCCGTCGTGCTGCCGTGGGTGCACTTGACGTCGTCGGCATAGATCTCGAGCGCCGGCTGACTCTGCATGGCTGCGTCGTCGCTCAGCAATAGGCTCCGGCTCGACTGCTTCGAGTCGGTCCGCTGGGCCTTTTGCGCGACAAAGATCTGCCCCTTGAAGATGCCGCTGGCCTCGTCGTCGAGGACGTGCTTGTACAGCTCAAAGCTCGGGCAATCCGGCTCCTGGTGATCGAGCAGCGTGTGGTTGTCGACGTGCTGCTTGCCCGTCAAGATCGAAACACCCGAAAGTGTCGCGTCGGCCCGCTCGCCATTGAGGTGAACGTTGAGGTCGTTGCGTGTCAGGAGGCTGCCGATCGTTGAGTTGTGATCGACAAAGACTGTCGACTTGCCGATGTCGACTTCCATCGTCGCCACATGCAAACCATCGCGGCCCTCGGCGTTGAGCTTGTTGTGGTCGATGTGGCAGTCGGCTCCGGCGACGATCTCGGTGACGGCGTTCGTCAGGTACGCCGTCTCCTCGGGCCCGACGAACGTCTCGACCAGCGAAAACTCGGCACGGTCACCGGCGATGACAAGCAGCCGCGGGTAGACCACGGCCTCCTCGTCGGAGGCCGAGTTGCCCGTGTTGATCGAAAGGACGTGGATCGGCTTGTCGATCGACGTCTTGCTCGGAACGTGGACGACCGCCCCACCGCCGAGGAAGGCGGTGTTGAGCGCGACGAAGGGATTGGTCTCCACGTCGGCCTGCCGGGCTAGCTCCTTCTGAATCACGGGCTCGTTTTGGCCCATGTCGAAGAGGTCGCCGACGACAACGCCGGCCGGCAGGTCGCCGATCGTGCTGAGGTCTTTGCTGAAACGCCCGTCGACCATCACGACGGTCGCTGCAACCGCCTCGAACGCGTACGCGTCGACGAAGACTTTCGCAGCCGCCTCGTCGCCGGTGCCGAGGGCGAACTTGCCGTTCGTCGCGGCACGCATGTTGGTGTAGCGAAACGACTCTTCCCGCTTGCCGGGGAAGCCCTTCTTCTCGAAGACCCGCACGGCTCGCTCGCGCAGGTCTTTGAGCCACTCGGGCCCGGTTGCGTCCTTGGCGAACGCGTGGGCGGCTTCAAGATGGACCTTGGACGCGTCCGCCGCCAGGTCCGCCGGCGTGGCGACTCTCTTGCCTGGAGCGTCGGTAGGAAGCGTGGTCTTGTCGTTACTCACGGCCCAGCATAGAGCCGAAAATCAACCGATCTTCAAAACCCGTTCAACCGCGTAGAAGCGTCGGTGCTTCCCATCGTCCGCCGAGGATGGCCGCGGTGACTTCGGGGCTCGTGTCGAGCCACTGCTGCAGCACGGCCGCGTAGCACTGACGGAAGTCGACGGTGTACGCGAGGTCGCCGTTGTCCAGCTGGACGAGCGACGGGTGCCGGCCCAGCAGGCCTGGCGTGACGCGATCGCCGAAGAAGAACATCGGCGCGGCCGCACCGTGATCCGTGCCGCCAGACGCGTTCTGCTGAACGCGGCGGCCGAACTCGCTGAAGGTCATGACGGCGACGCGTTCGCTGTTGCCCTGCTGCCGCAGGTCAGCCAGGAAGGCGTCAATGCCCTGGGCGAACTGCTGCATGAGCCGGGCATGGCTGTTGAGCTGGTTCGCGTGCGTGTCGAAGCCGCCGAGGCTGACGTAGTAGACGCGTGTCGGCAGCTTGCCACGAATCATCGCGGCGGTCGTTCGAAGACCGTCGCCGAACTCGCCGCGTGGGTAGTCCTTGGGCGGCGTGTGGCCCTGGATGGCGTCGAGCACCTTGTCGCTCGAGACCCGCGCGTCCATCGCGGTGCGTGTGAGGAAGTCGAGCTCGTCGCCACCAGCCTTACCGAGCTGCAACGCCGCCATCGCGTCGGCGTCGGGGCCCTTGTAGCGGTAGTCGGCCGGGTTTTCGAAGGAGAGGGCCGTCACCTGCTCGCCCTGCATGGCGAGTCGATTGGACTCGCCGAGGCTGACCCCGATCTGCGGGTCGATGCTCTGCTCGATGCCCGCGGCCTGGTTGTTCGCGCCGGTGCCAGCGCACTGGCTGTCGAAGAACCGCCCGAGCCAACCGCTGCTCTTGGCCGCTTCGCCGGGGGTGGCGCTGTGCCAGATGTCCATCGACGTGAAGTGGCTTCGGTTCGGGTTCGGATAGCCGACGCCCTGGACGATGCCCATCCGTCCGTCGTCAAAGAGTGCCTTGAGCGGTTCGAGGCTCTGGTGCAGGCCGACGTAGTCGCTGATGCGAAGCACCTGGTCGGGCCCGAATCGCAGCATTGGCCGGGCCGCGTGATAGGCGTCGTCGCCGACGGGCACAACGGTGTTGAGCCCGTCATTGCCGCCAGAGAGCTGGACGACGACGAGAATCTTGCCATCGGTTCCGCTGTCAACGGCCACGCCCTTCTGCCCGAACGGATCGCCGACGGCAAAGGCGGTGCGGTTGATGAACGACGGCACCGTGACGCCTGCGGCGAGCATCGTCAGGCCGCTGGAGAGAAACGCGCGTCGGGTGGTGGGAGTGGGCATGGCAGAAAGCTTGAAGGAGGAAGCTTGAAGCTTGAAGGTCTGGCTCGTCGCTTTTCCAAGCTTCAAGCTGCACTCTTCAAGCTTTCCGGTCTCAGCAAAGCTGATACTCCGGCATCGAGACGATCAGCTTGACGGCGTCGAGCGTGCCGCTGGTTGAAGGCGGACTGCCGACGGCGTTGGTGAGGCGGCGCGTCTTGATCGACTCGATTGGGCGTGGAATAAGCCGGCCGAGCCAGTAGGCGACGACCTCGGACGGATCCTCGGACGAGGGCGTCGGTCGCGACTGAGCGGCGATGTTGCTGGCAAGGTTGTACCGGGCGAGCAGCGTCGCGGTGTTGATCCATCGCTTGCCGTCGTACTGGCCGGGCCAGCCCTTGACGTTCGGCGGAGCGAACGGAATCTGGCCGAGCTTTTCGAGGTCGCGTGTGACCTGGCGCGGGCCAGGCAAGTCGGAACCGAACAGCCGATAGCTTCCGGCGACCAGCTGCACAGGGCTCTTGATCTTGTTACCGATGTGATCGCTGCTGTAGAACGCGCGGCTCCGCAGAATGACACGCAGGAGCGGCCGAAGCTCGAAGTTCGCACCCGACAGAACACTGCCGAGGATCGTCTTCAGCTGGGCGTCTGGCTCGGCACCGACAAAGTAGTGCCACAGCCGGCCGGCGATGTACGGCGCACAAGCCGGGTGCATGGCGAGGAGCCGAATGACCTCGTCCCCGCCGAAGCGTCCGCTGCGGCCGAAGACGGTTTTGATGCCGTTGTCGTGTCGGACGTCGTAGAACACGAATTCGACGCCGTCATGGGTCCAGCCGGTGAAGCAGCGGGCGACCTCTTTGATGTCGTTTTCGGTGTAGTTGCCGACGCCCAGCGTAAAGAGCTCCATGAGCTCACGGGCGTAGTTCTCGTTCGGGCTGCTGGCGACGTTCTGGTCGTTGTTGAGGTAGCCCAGCATCGCCGGGTCGCGACTCATCTGGGAGACCAGCTCGATGAAGTTGCCGGCGGCGAACTTGCGGAGCGTCTCGTTCTGATTCCAGAGCCGCCAAGAGCCCTCTCGGTCGTCGCGGATGGAGCTGGTGAAGTGCCCCGCCCAGAACAGCGTCAGCTTCTCCTGCAGCGGGTACGGCCCGTCAACCATCCGTCGAAGCCACCAGGCCTGACAAGCGACGATGTGCTGCAGGCTGGAACGCGTCCACTGCTGCCGCAAAAGCTGTCGCTGCGTGCGCGCTTCCTCGCCGACGCCGCGCCCGACTTGAGACATGGCTTGACGGCGTTCCTGACGCGTCCGCGGAACGTCGGCCAAGGCAGAGTCGTCGGGAACGTCGGTGCGCGACATCTCAGACGCCGAGGCATCGGGGAAATCGAGCAAGAGGTCGACCGCCCCGGACACGCCCAGCTTCTGGACAAGTGCGATTTCGTCGGGCGTGCCGCCGAAGGTCGCGCGGTTGAGCAAGTGCCCAGCCTTGACAGCATCAAACGGGTCGCCGTCACTCGGCTCCCACGGCTGAAGGTTTTCGGGCAGAGATCGTGTAAAGGAATTGGACACCATGCAGCGACTCCTCTCGCTCAACGCCGGTCGATGGCGGTTTATTCTGCGACAATCCTATGAGATCGGTCGGCAGCCGGTGCAGCCGTTAGCGATCGCTGTTAAGTTGGGAAAATGCAGCCCAATGTGGTCCTGATTGTTGGCGAAGACACCGGTCGTTTGCTCGGCTGCTACGGCGATCACTACGCCAAAACGCCCAATCTCGACCGTCTCGCATCGCAGGGCTGCCGGTTCGATCAGGCGTGGACGACTTCTCCGGTCTGTGCGCCCTCGCGCGCTGCGATGGTGACGGGGCAGTTTCCGACCAAGATCGGCACGCACCAAATGCGGTCGAAGCTGATCAACCCGCCGCGTCTCTTCACGCAGGATCTCCAGGACGCCGGCTACTACGTCTCCTGGCCGACCAAGCTCGACTTCAACTTCAAGGAGCCCGACGGCTGGGTCAACGATCGCGACCCGTGGATCGATCGTCTTCGCGAGGGCTCGCTGGGCGACGGCAAGCCGTTCTTCGCCTTCGTGAACCTCAACGAGACGCACGAGAGCGGCATGTGGCCAGTCGGCACCTTTGCTCCCGAGGTCGGCCACCCCGTCGAGAAGCCGCGCTCGCCCGCCGTATCCGATCCCGACGAAGCGCCGGTGCCGCCCTACCTGCCGGACGTGCCGGCCGTGCGGGAGGACATCGCGCGGCACTACGACAACATCCACAAGATCGACAAGGACGTCGGCGAGATCCTCGACGCCCTCGACGCCTCAGGGAAGGCCGACGACACGATCGTGCTCTTCATCGCCGACCACGGACGTGGTCTGCCACGCGAAAAACGCTGGCCGTACCCGGCGGGACTGCACATGCCGATGATCGTGCGGTGGCCCGGACATCTCGACGCGGGCAGCGTTCGGCACGACCTGGTGTCGTGGGTCGACTTCGCACCGACAATCAACAATCTCGCGGGCAGGGAACCGTCGCCGGACCATGACGGACGTGTCTTCCTCGGCGAAGCGACGCAACCCGGCCACGACGTTGTCTTCGGCGGGCGTGATCGCATGGACGAGTCGTTCGACCGTGTCCGCTCCTGCACCGACGGCCGGTGGCACTACGTCCGCAATTTTTTCCCTCAGCTTCCGTGCGCCCAGCGCAACCGCTACATGGAGCTCATGCCGACCGTTCAAACGATGCGGCAGATGAACCACGAGGGCACGCTCAAGGGGCCCGCGGCACTCTTCATGCAGCGGAGTAAGCCGGCCGAGGAGCTCTACGACCTTCAGACCGACTACGCGTGCGTCCGCAACCTCGCCGACGATCCGGCACGGGCCGGCATCCTGAAGCGTCTCAGCGAACGAATGGACCGCTGGCTTGAAGAAAAGCCGGACATGGGAGCGATCAAGGAACGCGACCTCATTGCACGCGGCATCGTTGAGGATCAGTTCCCTGGCATCTCCGAACGTCGCGGCGATCTGCCCGAGCCGTATCGCAGCGAGACTCAGAAGTCCGTCATGGAAGAGGACGAAGTCCCGCCCATGTGATGTGCCGGGTCACTCGGCCTGGCTGCGGAGCTTATAGAGCTCGGCCGAGACGGCCTGCGACGCTTCGAGCATCTCCGGATGCGGCTTGTCGGTCACGCTGACGAAGCCGATGCCGTGGTTCTCCGCGTCGAGCGATCGGCCGCTGGTGGGCTGATCAACCGCCTGGAACCAGTGGACGCCGACGATCTGCGGGTTCTGGGCAGCACTCTCGACGTACGCCTTGAACTTGTCGGCCCGGTCCTGGGCAGAACTGGCCTGAACGAGACCGCGTCCGAAGACGCCCTGCTCGCGCGTGCCGAAGTGGAACTCGCCGACGATGACCGGCTTGTCAATGTCGGCCGCCGGTCGCCAGGCACCGATCGAGTCGCGGTACAGGTTGGTCGACACCACGTCGCAGAACTCAGCCGCGACGCGGACGACCTGCGGGTTGGCGTAGGCGAGCAGACGATCGCCGAAGTAGAGCTTGTTCGGGGCCGCGTTTTCGAGGGCGTCGTGCACCGTCTGGTAGTACTTGCGGACGATCACTTCGTTGAAGGCGACCAGGTCGGCGATGCCGGCCTCAGTGGTCGGGGCGGGCGTCGGCTTCAGGAAGTCTGCGAAGCTCGCGTAGCTGCTGCCCCAGGCCTCGTTGAGCGCTTCGACCGAGTCGTAGCGTTCCTTCACCCAGTCGCGCATCGCCTGCTTGGCATACTCGTTGGGCTTGCCCTTCTCGACGACACCGGTGGCGAGATACGACGTGTCGCCCCACGAGAGCTCGTTGTCGACGAAGACGCCGATGCACCACGGGTCGTCCTTGCTCTCGGCCAGCATGCCGCCGATGCGTCGATCGAGCTCTCGGCGGAGCATCGGGTTCCACGGATCGCTCACGCGATTCCGCGTGCCCGGCTGCCACGGCAGCTTGGCAGAGTTGATGAAGACCCAGTCCGTGTACGGGATGGTCTTCTCCTCGTGCAGCTCGTCGTCCGACCAGTTGGCGATGGTGTTGAAGCCCCAAGTGACAAGACGCTTGGGCGTCCGCTCAAGCCACTCGTCGCGCCAGTTGTCGCCGTACTTGCGGTACAGGTTGGCCGAGTAGAAGGCAAAGCAAGGCACCTCGCCGCTCTCGTAGTCGCCCCGCTTGACTTGGCCGGTGCCGAGGAACTGCTCCATGTTCGGATCCGACTCCCACGGCGGGTTGCGGAACCAGCCAATGCGATCTTCGGTAATCGGCGTCATGCCACCCGTCTTGACGACGCACACGCCCAGCGACCAGAAGAGATGGCCATCGGGCGTTACGAGGTGCCAGACGCCGTCGATTTTCTCGGTGCGGAAGTGACCCGTCGCCTCCAGCTTCGGCCCGTCGAGCCAGCCACCGTACTGATCGCGGCCCGGCAGTTGGTAGCCCTCGCTCAGTTGCTCATCTTCCGCGGCCTTGTCGGCAAAAAGGTCCTCGACACTGTCGACCTTGCCATCCCAGTCGCCGTGGATGTACTGGCCGAACTCGTCGACGAACGGGAAGAACGGATCGGCCGCGATGGCAGACGCCGGGTCGTATGAGCCGACGGCCCGCACCTCGGTCACCGCGACTTGGTACTCGCGAGGCGGCTTCTGCAGAAAGACTTGGATCTTGACGACGTCGGCCGGATCGATCGTCGCGGTCATCGGCATCCGCTTGCCCCAGGGCGTGTGCTGCATGTGAAGCAGCTCGGCCCGGAGGTCCATGTTCGTCCGACGATTGAACTCGACGACAATCGTGCCGGTCATCCCGGGCTCAACGGTTGCCGACCCGCCCGTGGCATTCTTTCCGCCGCCCGCACCGGGGTTGTCGACACGGATGCCGATTTTGAGTGCCTCTGTACTCAGGTTGATCACGTCGACTTCAACCTGCTCGAAAGCATCCAGGTCCCACGCCTCACCCGACTCGGGTCGGAATCCGAGGTGTGGGTAGGGCTTCTCGTCGCCGAAGTTGATGACGAAGACGGGCTGGCCGTCGACTTCGCCGAGCGTCATGTAGCTGTCTAGTGAGCTCGACGCGTCCACCGCCGCCTGCGAGGGCTCGACGAGCGTCACGGAGTCAGCGATCGCAGCCGCAGGCGAAACGAGCGCAGCAGCGACGAACAGCCGCGGATAGAGGGAGGAAAACATGATGTTTTGGCTTTGAGAGGCTCGGTTCGAGCGTCCAGAAACGGTCTGCCGAGTTCACCGGTCAGGGCGAACGTTGTAGTTGAAAATCTCACCTACTTTGCGCGTTTCGGCATGCCCGTCGAGGAATGCGAGGTTGGCTGCCGTGTCTGCCTGGTGGCGATAGCGGACGTAGCCCTGGGTCTCGCCGTTGATGTTCTCGTGGTTCGGCGCTCCCTCTGGGCTCTCGCTGATGGGATCGAAGAGCGTCGGATCGTCCTCGTTGTAGAACGCGACTGCCGAGTCTGCCTGGCCGTCGGCAACTGCGCGGGCGAGCACCTCGCGAGCGCGATGCAGCTGTGGGGCACCAGGAGAGAACGGAACCGGCGTCGAGCTGTTCGTCACGAGCTGCTGGACGCCATCAACCATCATCATCGTCTCGGACGAACGCTTCGATCGCGTGATCTTGTACGTCAACGGATCGTCGACGCTGATCCAGGTCATGATTCGCCCTGGTGCCGAGTAGTGGTACTTCCCGCCATCCAGAACCGCGGACGGGCACTGGAACGCCGGGGTCGGCTCCGAGTTCTGCGTCCAGTTCGAGCCACCATTGACGTCGTCCATGTAGGCATCGATCATGAAGAACCAGTTGGTCGGCTCGGCTCCCAGTGCGACGGCATTGGTCGCATTCACTTGGTAGGGGAGCGCGCTGTCATTTTCGCTCGCGTAGCCGATGACAGCCGTTGCGACCTGTCGCATGTTGCTCAGGCACTTCGTCGTTCTGGCTGCATCCTGTGCTCGACCAAGCGTTGGGAGCAGGATGGAGATCAGCAGTGCGATGATGCCGATGACGACGAGCAGCTCCACGAGCGTGAAACCACAGCGCGAACGAGAAGAAACCGTCCGATGGCAATTCATGATGAGCCTCCTCAAATGAACACGGTGTCGGGAAATCAGTCGAGCCGATTGCACCTCTCACCCATTCCCCACCAACCCCACCATCCCCACCGACCCCACGCCGCCCTCACCCAGAAGCCCCACACCCCCCGACGCGTTGCTCGGGTCAAGCCCTAGCGACGGCGACGCACGGCCAAGCCGAGCAAGCCGAGACCGATCGCAGCCGCCGAGGTCGGCTCGGGGATGACCGCGTTGGATTCGATCACGACGTTGTCGAGGTAGAGCAGTCCTTGCTGTCCGGACGCAAACCCGAACTCGAACGTGTCGAACGTGACGGGTGTGCCGATACCGTTCGAAGCTGGGCCTCCGATGATGACGGTGTTCGACGACTCGGTCGTCACGCCGCCATCGAAGCTGATGCTGAAGACAAGCTCACCTGGCGCGGTCACATCCGCGCGCAAGGTGAGGCTCTGCGGCGTCTGACCGCTCGCGATCGTGTCGAACCGGCCAGCGTTGTTGTCGAGCTCCGTCGAGAAAGTCCCGCCATTGGTTGCGGCGGATGGGTTGATCGCGCTTCCGAGCTCCACGCCAGAAACGCTGTCAATGAGGTTGAACTCGACAGAGAAGTTGTCGTTTATGTCCTGTCCGAAGCGGTAATCGAGGTCCAACTCCACAAAGTCGCCGACATCGCTCAAGAGCAGCGACGGGGAGAACGCTCGCGTGGCGGTCCGGTTGTTCGACGTCGTCTCAAGCAGTAACGCGTTCGAGCCAAAGCCCGTGTCAGCCACGACGGAGACGGTGCCGCCGCCGCCGGACGGATCGGCGTAGCCGGGATTCGTCCCGTCGTCGAACGTGTCGTTGACGAGGATAACGCTGCCCAGAGCCGGGGCAGTGAGTGCGACGCTCGAGGCAAGAGCCAGGACGGCGATGGGTTTGGTGATCATTTTCGCTCCTCCGCGAAGTCAGGGAGTTGGTGGTCAGACGCGTGGTCATACGGAGCACGAATGGACCGGGCCGGTCGTGCCTCCCGCATTGTACCTGCTCGCTGCGAGCCTTGCAATAGAAAAGAAACAATCGTGCAAGGATTGCACTAGGGGCTCGTCGGTCGGCTGGGAAACCGCTCAGAACGCGGTTTGACGGCGTTCAGCCGATGACCAGCCACGCCGAGCCGGGCTTGGCAACACCGCAAACAGCAGATGCGTCGCAGGCCAACCGCCCGATTCAACGGTCCGGCCGCATGTTGGCGTTGAGGACCTCGCCGCGAGTCATGGCCTTGGCACTGCCGTCAAGGAATGCGAAGCCCGCATCTTCGTCATCTCCGTGTCGCCACCGGACGTAGCCGTTGGTCGAATCGTCTGGATTCTCGAAGTTCGGGCTGTCGGGAGCACTGTCAGTGATCGGATCAAACATGCCATCGCGATCCGGGTCGTAAAAGCCGAGGTTGACCGACGTGGGACTCACTTCCCCTTTGAAACGCTCACCCGCTCGTGCCCAGCGCGAGTCGCGGCTGCCGTTGGGTTTGAACTCGGGAATCGCAAGGCGTTGAACGCCGTCGCCCGCCAAGATGATCTCCGAGGTCCGCTTCGCCCTCGCGAGCCGGTACAGCTCGTCGGTGATGAGCCCGAGCTGAACGAAGACCCGGCTTGGCGCGGAATAGTGGGCGATACCGCCGTCAATGGATGCACTCGGGCACTTGAACACTTCGGACGGATCGCCGTTCGTCGCGTTGGTCATTCCGCGCTCGGGGTAAATGTAACCGTCGACCACAAACCACCAGTTCGTGCGATCGGTGTTGAAATCCCCAGAAAAGTTGAACGTGATGTTGGCCGGCGGAAGGAAACCGTCGAAGGCCTGCGCGTAGGTCAGCGTGCCCTGGTGGATCGACCTCAGGTTGCTGAGGCACGTCACCGTCCGCCCGGACTCGCGAAGCCGACCGAGCACCGGCAACAGAATCGCCACCAGCAGCACGATGATGCCGACCACGACCAACAGCTCAACGAGCGTGAAGCCACGTCGGCATGGGCGGCTACTGCAAACGTTCCAACGGGTCATGCGATCTCCTGCAGGGAAAACAGAGCAGTTTCAGCGTTCTCTTCCCGCAGCCATCAACGCTCCAGCCCTACCGCCGGCGACGCATCAGCATGAGCCCGGCCGGTGCGAGAATCGCAGCGGACGCAGGCTCGGGGATGACGGTCACGATCAGGCCGGACACGCTCACATCCGCGCGATTGCTGTCATCGCCATCGTCGCCAACGGTGAACGTGAAGCTCTCCCCGGCGGTGAGCTCGAGCGGCGAGGCGAAGGTGAAGAGATTCACCGACTCGCCATTCAGGTCAAAGGTCGAGGTATCCGCGAGTGTGATCGGGACGATTGTTCCGCCGTTGTCGATGAGCACCGTCTCGCCCGTCTCGAAGTTGCCGGCAAGCGCGATCGCGGTGACGAGCAGGTCTTCACTAAAGGAAAAGGTCAGCGACTCGTCAGCTGCGCCTGGCACAATGCCGACCTCATCGATCGCTGAGTTGGTGTCTTGGTTGTTGGCAAGGGCCGAGTTGATGCCAAGCCCGCCTTCGTTGAACGAGCGAAGCTCCGGACGATTCGCACCGGCCTGTGGGCCGTCTCCCTCGCCTGTGTAGTCGAGGTTCAAAGTCGTGACCGTCGCGCCCGGATCGTCGAGCGTGAAGGTCGCGAAGGTCGTCCCGGAGTCCGTGCTCGGACTCGCAACAGCGTTGACCACCAGGTCGTCGCCAACCGTGGCTCCAGGGAATCGTGTGAAGTCCAAGACCACGGCAGCCCCGACGGACGAGGCAAGAGCCAACGATCCCGCCGAAGCGGCCATCACCAACGGAAGACGGTGCAAATTCATGTTTCTCCTCGCTCAAACAGACGTCTGTGCCCGCGTCCGGGCACCCTCGGCGGGAACGTAAACCACCCGCACGGACAACGCAAGCAATAAAGCAAGGCTTGCGTAATGTTTGCGTCGTAGAGTTGAGCTGTGGCAACGGTCAAGCAGATAGCCGAGCACCTCGACGTCTCGAGCGCCACCGTCAGCCGCGTCCTGAACAATCGTCCCGGCATCGGCAGTGCCACCCGACAGCGCGTCCTCGAAGCTGCTCGCTCCATGGGCTTCGAGCGCGACAACGGGCTCCACGAGAGCCGCTACATCGGCTTCGTCCACCCGCTGGGCCACTTCAACGGCGACATGGGCGGCTACCACTCGGCGCTGATCGGGGGCATCGGCTCCGTGATGAGCCAGCACCAGTTCGACCTCGCCCTCATCGACCCGTACCGCGACAAGCGACCCGCCGAGAGCTTCGGCGAGTTCTTCCTGCGCAAGGGCTTACGCGGCGCGATCGTCCAGGTCCGGCCCGAGAACGATCGCGTCGTCAAAGCCATGGCCGACGAGCGGCTGCCGATCGTCCTCGTCGCCTCGCACCTCGATCACCCCGACCTCTCCACCGCCACCGTCGATTCAGCCGCCGGCTACGAGCAGGCCGTCGAACACCTCGTCCACCTCGGCCATCGCGACCTCGGGCTCGTCGGACGCACCGCCGGCGACTGGGACCACCGCGAACGCGTCCTCGGCTTCGAGCGTGCCATGGCTAAGCATGGCCTGGCGGAACGTCGCGACTGGCGCTGGACCTGCGATTCCGAGTTCCGCAGCGGACAAAGCATCATCCGTCGCATCGCCACGCTGCCGGACCGGCCGACCGCCCTTCTGTTCACCGATGGCAAGCCCGCCATCGGAGCCGTCAGCGCGTGCAAGGCCGTCGGCATCGACGTGCCGGGCGAACTGAGCATCGTCGGATTTGACGACTCGGTCCGGCGATTCGACACATCACCCGCCATCACCTGCGTCTGCCAGAACGCCCTCCGCCTGGGGGAAGAAGCGGCGACGCTGCTCCTTCGCAAGCTCGCTGGCGAGATCGATTCGCCCCAGCACGTCCAGCTGCCCGCCACGTTCGAAGTCTGCGAAACCACCGGCCCGGCAGCACTTTCAGAACCGACAGGCACCCTCGTCGCTCGTTCCTAGCCTGACTGCCTATGGCAGACCAGGTCACCCTCCAGCTCGGCCACTCCCCCGATCCGGACGACGCGTTCATGTTCTACGCGCTCGCCCAGGACCCGCCGCTCGTCGACGCGGGCCGCTGGCGGTTCCAGCACGTGATGCAGGACATCCAGACCCTCAGCCACCGCGCCAAGACCGGCGACCTCGAGTTCACCGCCATCAGCGTCGCCACCTACCCGCTCGTCGCCGACAAGTACGCCATCACCAGCTGCGGCGCCTCCATGGGCGACGGCTACGGCCCGATGCTCGTCGCCAAGACGCCCATGAAACCCGACGATCTTCGGGAGAAACGCGTCAAAATCGCCGTCCCCGGCACGCTAACCAGCGCCTTCCTCACCTGCCAACTCTTCCTCGGCAAGGCGGGCGAAGCCTTCGATTACGAGGTCGTCATGTTCGACGAGATCCCACAGGCCGTGCTGTCAGGCCGGGCGGACGTCGGGCTCCTGATCCACGAGGGCCAGCTCACCTACCGCGACATGGGGCTACACCTCATCGCCGACCTCGGCATCTGGTGGAACGAGCACAACGACGGCCTGCCCTTGCCCCTGGGCTGCAACTGCATCCGCCGCGACCTCGACGCCGTGCACGGCGAGGGCTCCATGACCGACGCCACCCGCGTCCTGCGGGACAGCATCCAGTACAGCCTCGACAACCGCGAAGCGGCCGTCCGCTACAGCATGAAGTACGGCCGCGACCTCGACACCGCGACCGCCGACAAGTTCGTCGGCATGTACGTCAACGACTGGACCCTCGACTACGGCCCTAGCGGCAAGGAGGCGATCACCCGCTTCCTCCGCGCCGGTGCCGCCGCCGGCTACATCCCGGCAGCGCCTGACATCCAGTTCGTCACGCCGTAAATCGCGTCGAAAATGGCCCACGTGGAGCGCGCACCACGCGGTGCGCGTTGGACACTGTTGGGTCCCCGCCGATACCCCGCCCCGGCGCGGCCGACACCCAACGCCGACCCCGCCAACACCCGACTACGACCCACCGGCCACCCCGCCGCAACCCAACTCCGCCACCACCCCGCCGCCGGTTCGCTGCCACCCCGACAATCCGTCCCGCCGGCCGCCATCGCGCAGCGCGACGGCTCCTCGTCAGCAATCGCTGCGCCTCATCTGACTACGAAATCACCGGCTCTTCCCGCAAGCCTCGGATGCACGACCGACCGGCGTGACGAAGTCAAGCAACCGCCGGAAGCCCCGCCGCACAAAACACTGCACCACTACCCATCGGGCGAGGTGCAGGAGGAGCGCCATCCCACGAGGTCGCCCGTGCAGAACAAGCTGCTATCCCGACCAGTCATCCCTCAACCTGCTGATCGTCAGATCTCCAGCTGACTCATCCTCAGCGATCTGGTCAAGCATAACCTGGTGCTGCTCACTTGCCACCCTACATATTTCATCAGCGATAGCGTCAAAGACAAACTCCGCTTTCTCAATCCCTTCCACAAGCGCAATGACGCTTCTAGTACGAAGCTCCGACTCATGGAGACTGTTATCATCAACTTCGCCTCGTGCCTTGATATTCTTCGCGAGATCGACTTTAGGAACTAGCGCCGATATATCCCTCGCCTGGGGCTCCGAGAGGCAAAACTCAATCACTTGACTAAACGGACCCATATATACAAGCTCCACAGAACGTTCGTTACCTAGATGGACTGCTTCTTCTGAATGCGAGAACAAGTTGACGTACGATTCACCGAATACAAAGCTCAACCTTCTCTTTCGCGACTCTCTCGTAGCCCTTTCGAACTCGCTTAGACACTGCCTAAGCTGCGGCTCAGCAAAGAATTTTGTATAGCGATAAGGCATAATCTGCCTAATAAAGTTCATTTCGTTTAACCAATACTCTCCGAGATCTCGCTCGACAATGCCATGCAGAAGAGACCCCGCTGCCGATTCGTTCAACTCGCACAGACACGACGCTGCGAAAAACTCCTGGACCGTTTTGTGCGCAAATTCGAAGACGCTTCCATCTTTGACTATCAGGCTAGTGGCCGCTTCGATGTCATGCAAGACATCGATTGGGTCAGCTTCTATTCTCAGATGTTCGATTGCCGCAATGCAGCAAGATTCCATATCGCGTGTCGAGAGAGCGATCGAACCGAATCGCTTTGATTCAAAACAGATTATCTCGAATATTTTCCGGAACGCAGAAATTTTCAGCTCGCATCGAAGCTCACGCAAGTATGCTTATTTCGACTCATCATGCTCTTCGAATAGCAATGGAAACAGCCTGTCATAAAACTCAACAGTAGTTATCGGGCAGCCGGCGTGTCTTCTTAAATATTACAAGCAGGATAGTGACAAGGAGTGGAGAAGTCAACATCTCTTCAAAGTCACTGTTCTTACTGGTGCGCAGTTGATGAATGATTGACGTCGCAAGCGTGCCCTCGGGGTCAAGTTTCCAGATGAGCTCGTGCGCCTGCTCCTCTGATAGCGGCAGCAACGTTAAGTTACGGAAATAGCCAGATCGCTGAAGCCTTCCCCGCGGACGACTGCTAACAATGACACGCGAATCACCGAACTCTGCGCGATGACACATTTGATTGATCGCTTCAATCGTCGCTTTCTGCGCATTGTGAGGAACTTCGTCAAATCCATCGAGGAATACACTTACATTGTTGCGTTGGATTAAGTCTAGAACATCTCTTGGCGAAAAGTCAGCCTGAAGATCAGAAAAGTATCCAACCAATAAATCCATTAGCGACATCTCATCTGACACATCTCTCAAGCGTACGAATGCGACGAATGCGCGATTCAACTGCTGCTCGATCGCGCAAGCATGTCGCATGAACAGAGATTTTCCATGCCCCGCGTGCCCCTCAATAAGGATGTTTCTACCGGGAAGATCATCAAGCGACCTCGCGGTGATTGCACCGAGTTGTGTTGAGAACGATCTATCTATGAAAAAATCTGCTATATCCTTTGGCTCTTTATCAAACCAGAATGTTTTGACCTGCCTCAGCTCTCGCAATCGGTGTTGTACAGCCTGCTCTAAATCAACGCGACTGATCCTACTCGATGTCTTCCTATCAATCTGTGAGAGCCTCCCGACCAGATCGGATCCAATACGCGCGATCGTCGACGTTGCAATAGGCTCGAGAGCGATCACGTGATACGCCACCTTTCCGAGACAATGCTGCTTAATGCGACGTGCGTCGCACCCGCCATGTATGGACAGTGTCTTCTACTTTCTCTCGCCCGGTTTATGGATCGATCGACACGGCTGCGTTCGCGACGGTGGCGTCGCTCACATTCAGTTGACGTTCTTGTTCCAACCCTTTTTTGACTAACGCTTGCCGACACCCTCTTCGTCTGACGCCTCGCAGTTCGGCATGGAGTGCTTGGCGTGGACGTAGGCCGATCCTCACGTTGTATGCGCAAATGCGGCATCGTTCTCACCGTCAAGGTTAGCAGGCAAATCGAATCCGGTATTAATAGCCGGCGTGCAGGTCGACCTCGCTGGGTCGCTCACCCTGCGTGAGGGCCTGAAGCAGGTGGGCTAGGGCGGACAGGCGTTGGTCGCGGCGGCCGGGGCTGGAGAAGGCGGCGGCGACGTGGGGGCTGAGGAGGACATTGTCCAACGTCTCCCACGGCTGGGTGCCGCCGGTTGAAGGTTCGCCGTCGGGAAGCTGGTGCGGGTAGGTCCACCAGACGTCGAGGCCGGCGGCGGCGAGGGGGCCGGTTTGCAGGGCGGCGAACAGGGCCGACTCGTCGAAGACGTGGCCTCGGCCGACGTTGACGATCACGCTGCCGGCGGGCAGCAGTGCGAGGCGGCGGGCATCGATCAGGCCGCGGGTCGCGTCGGTGAGCGGCAGGCTGCAGACCAGCACGTCGGCCCGGGGCAGGACGTCGTTGAGCCGGTCGATCGGCGTCGTGCCGTCACGGCCGGTGCGGGTGACGGCGGTGACGCGGACGTCCATCGCTTCGAGGATGCGTCCGACGCGCCGGCCGATCTCGCCGAAGCCGAGCAGGACGGCCGACTTGCCTTCGAGGACGATCATCCGCTGGACGACGTCTCCCGGCGCGCCGCGACCTGGCCACTCGCCCCGCCGCTGCATGGCGTCGATCGTCGTCAGCCGCCGGCACGCAGCCAGGAGCAGTCCGACCGCATGCTCCGCCACGGCGGCCGCGTTGTCGTGGAGATTGTGCAACGTGACGCCGCCCCGCTCCAGCAGTGCCAGCCGCAACCGATCCGGCACTCCGGCCCACGGCAGGACCCAGTGCTTCAGCTGCGCGGCATCGGCCAGCAACGCCGGGTCGCTCCCGACGATCACCTCGGCATCGGCGGGCGTGTCGACGAAGTCGCAGTAGGTGGTGTTTGCGATTAGCGCCGAGCGCTCGTCGTCGTCAGTGGCATAGGCGAGATGCACGCGGAGCGATGGCACTGCAGCAGGCTAGTGATGAGCGACACTTGAATGAGACTTCTAATACGGGTTTTGCCGTGAGCGTGCGCTTCCGTCATCCCGAGCGCAGCCGAGGGACCTCGTCTGGTGGAAGCTGAAGCGGTCCCTCGACTCGCTGCGCTCGCTCGGGATGACGGAAGCGCGTACTCAAGTCAGAATCCGTATAATCGCAAGGATCGCGACTGCGAACAGCGTCTTCGAGCTACCTGGTGAGCAATCCACCCCAGGTACACCCGCGCTCGACACGAGCCCCGAGTGTGAGCGAGGGGTTCTGCACGGTCGTCGGATACCCCTCGCTCACGCTCGGGGCTCGCACCAACCATTCGAGCGACTTTCTTTCGGCTCGAAGAAACCGAGGGGCTGCGATGGAGTGGTCAACATGATCGTTTACTTCCGTCCTGGTGGCTTTGGCGACGAGCCGACTCACCAGACATTGTGCAAGACCAAACGATCGCGAGGCACTGCTAACGTGAGCGTGTGATCGGCCTCGACATCGGCGGTTCGAGTGTGAAGGTTGCGGCGTGGGATGGTCGGGCGTGGACGCTCTCGAAGAGCGACTCGTATGCGTGGCCGGATGGCGAGACGCTGCGGCGCGCGGTGGCGTCGTGTCTGGGTGATCAGGACGGCCCCGTCGGGCTGAGTGTGCCGGGCGTGTTGAGTGACGACAGGGCCCGCGTGCTGCGGGCGGCGAATGTGCCGGGGTTGGTCGGCCTGCCGTTGCGTGAGCTGGTCGGTCGGCCGGTGGTGGTGACGACGGATCAGATCGCGGCGGCGGTGGACATTGCAGCGTCGCGAAAACTGCGTGGGCGGCTGCTGTCGATCGCCATCGGTTCCGGCGTCGGGGCGGCGGTGCTGGACGTGAGCGACGAGCACCCGCTGGGCGTGCCGCTGCGGGTCAACGGCGATTCGCCGGGGCATCTCGGGCAGATCGACGTGTCGCTGGACGACGATCCGCCGGTGGCTCCCGACGGCGGTGCGGGTGGCGTGGAGGCGTACCTCGGCGGCGTTGCGCTTGTCGATCGTGACGCGACGACGTTGTCTGCCGACGAGCCGGCGGTGCGGGCGTTGGTGCGACTGCTGCGGATCGCCCACGCGATTTACCGGCCGAACCACATCGTCCTTTCCGGCGGAATCGGCAGGCGACTGTCGCATCTGGCCGACGCGATCGTCGAGCGGACGAGCGATCGGCTGACCAACCTCGCCAGAGACGCCTGGACGCTGGGCTTCGGCGATGACGACCACCACGCCGCCCGCGGCGCGGCGAGATGGGCCTTGCAATCGCGCGGAATCGGTTAAGCTGCGAGTCCCTCCTTCCGCGGCCGACGTCCTGTCGCCACCCACCGCCTCGTCCTGACGCGGAGACCATCATGAAGCACTCACGAGACCTCGTGCGTTCCGGCCTGATCGCCCTTTCGATGTTTGCGATCGCTGCCACTGCCCATGCGGCTGAACTGAAGACGCTGACGACCTTTGATGTTCGCGACATTCTGGAGCCGATCCCTGAGCTTGTCGTGATTGGTTCAGACGCGGAATTGCCGGAGGAAATGCCAGAGCCGCAACCGATTGGCCCGTTGCTGCTCGATCTGCTGCAGGACGTCGTCGCCGACCCGGATGCGATCACGCTCGAAGGCAGTCAGGTCCGCGGCCTCTTGACCAAGTCGGAACGAACAGATCTGACACACGTTTTACAACAGGTACGAGCGACACGATTCCTGTGGCTTGGCGTGGAGTTGCAGGTCATGCAGGTGCCGTTTTCACTCGTCGATGGTCATGCAAAGAGCCAAGACCCAAACACACGGCCGACCATTCTCACCCGAGCTGATTTTGAGCGACTCAGCAATCAGCTCAACAACTCGAAACTCGTCCGACGCTTGTTCGTATCGCACGTGCCACTGCGAAATGGGCAAATGCTGAAATGCACCGAAACCCTGGCTCTACCAAACAAGGCGATTGCCGATGGAGCTGAGAATCAGTCGTCTCAGTTGTCGATCATGCTGACGCCGACGCTTTCGGCGGACCGTCGGTACGTCACATTCGCATTCGACGCCGAGCTCGAAGGTGTCGCCGCGGCCAAGAACAGGGAGCTACCAACGGCACTGCCGACAGCGATTTCGATGCCGGTCGGCGACTGGATGATGCTCCCGTTCGAGCCGAGGTCCGAGGATCAGGACTGGCGCTTGGTCGCCCTAGTCAAGCCGACGCACGTCAAGCGAGACTGAAGCCGACGGACCGTCGACGATCTGGTCATCGCAGTGTCGACAGCCGCGATTCTGCCGCCGTTCGGAGCTTTGCATCGTCGAGCTCGGCGACCTGTCGCAGGAAGGCACGGTCACTTCGAAGCCGCTCGGCCTCGGCCGGATGAAGGACGCGGGCGGAGTCGACGAGGCGTCGCATCTGGCCCTCGGCCTCGGCGGATCGCGTGGCGTTTGACGTTTGAAGTCGGCGGGCGAGTTCGGCGATCGCGGATGGGCCGAGGGTGGCGAGGCGGTCGGCGGCGCGTTGGCGGTCGGGCCAGGCGTCGGCGTCGAGGCCTTTGATCGCCTCATCGACGGCGGCCTTCGTCTTGCCGTCGATGGGCAGGTCCGTCAGCAGCACGTCCATCGCCGTCTCGCGAAGCTCCGCCTCGAGCACCTCGGCCAGGCCCAAACGCTCGAACAGCGGGGTCGCGAACTTGTCGAACGCCTCCCGGTGCTCGCGACGAAGTGCCGCGAGGCTCGAAGCTTCGTGTCGTTCGCGAACGCGCGTGCCGTCGTCGAGCCTCCCGGTCACGTAGAACCGCACGCCCGGCTCGTCGGGGAAGACCGTCGGCGACAGCTGGATCACCTCGACCGTCAGCATCCCGGCGGGCGATTCACGGTCGGAGGAGAGGTGCAACGTGTCGCCGGCGTCGGGCCCGACGGTCAGGCGGACGAACTCGATGATCGGCTGCCCGCCGTCCAGCACCGCCTGCTCCGATTCGGCAGCTTTTGGCAGAAAGAGCTGGAATCCCGCGAACGCGCCTTCGCGAGGACCCGGCAGACGCGTGTACCGCGCGATTCCCCCCGGCAAGACGACGACCGGCCACGACGACTCGGGCGGCTCGACGTACGCGAACCCGTCCAGCAGCTCCGCCTGCAGCGTCAGCGCGTTCGGCTCCTCGTCGTCGGACGTGGCTAGCTCGCTTTCGACGAGCATCTGCGCCTCGCCGATCTGCTCGACCAGCGTCGGCTCGTCCGGCCGGGTCGATGTCGTCGGCTGAGCGACCGCCACGCCGCACGCGACGAGCGACAATCCGAGGACGCGAGCGGCAGACACCATCGCCAAAGATATCGCCGCTGCCATCGCCTGATCTGGACGTGGGCGACACAATCGCGATGATGCGGGAGACGCCATGAACGGACGCACGGCTTCACTCATCGTTCTCATCCTCGCTCTGCCCTTCGCCCGCCTGCTGGTGGGCTGCAGCGACAAGGTTTCCGCCAACACGGCTGTGGTCTCGCCGGCGTCGTCGGCCGAGGTGCCGATGGTGCGCGTGCTGCTGCAGTCGGACGTGCCGACGGTGACCATCCGCGCCGGCGGGCCGCTGATCGCGTCCAGGCCCGACGGCACCGAAGACCAGGGCCCGGTCCGCCTCAAGCTGCCCGACGCCCCGATCGTCGTCACGCGCGAAGGGGCCGGCTGGCGCATCGGCGACCTTCGGCTGTCGGGCGACGTGCTGGTCCTCCAGCCGGAGCGAGACGAGCCGATCGGCGTGGGCGACGCGTCCAACGAAGGGCTCTACCGCGGCAACGTCCGTCTCGTCCCCCAGGCCGGCGGACGATTCGCGGTCGTCAACGACATCGACGTCGAACGCTACCTGATGGGGGTCTTGCCAAAGGAAATCCTGCCGGAGTGGAGCGAAGCCGCCCACCGCGCCCAAGCCGTCGTCGCCCGGACCTACGCGCTGTACGAGGTCAAGACGGCCGGCCAGCGACGCAGCTACTTCGACGTCTACGACGACACCAAGTCTCAGGTCTACGGCGGCGCTCTGGCCGAGACGCCCAAGGCCAGGCGTGCCGTGCGCGAGACGACGGGTCAGGTCGTCGCGCACGAGACACCCGTTGGGCTCCGCATTTTCAAGGCCTACTTCCACTCGACCAGCGGTGGCGTGACGCTGGGCGTCGACGACGCGTTCAACCAGCCGCCCGTCACCGCCCTGTCCGCCCAAACTCTCGGCGACGCAGGCCGACTCAGCGGGCGATTCGAGTGGGACCCGGTCCTCGTCTCTAAGGAAGAGCTCACGCGGCGCATGACCGCCTGGGGCAAGGCCAACGAGCACCCGATCCGCAGCATGCGTCGCCTGCACGAGCTGAACATCATCAGCCGCAACGCCCATGGCCGGCCGAACGCGTTCGAGGCGATCGACACCGTCGGTAATCGCTACGCCCTGTCCGCCGAAGAGGCCCGCTGGTCCGTCAACGCCGATCGCGGCGACGCCACGCCGATCTACAGCGGCTGGTTCACGCCGATCAACAACGAGAAGACGATCGTCTTTGCCGAGGGCCGCGGCTGGGGTCACGGCGTGGGCATGTGCCAGTGGAGTGCCGAGGGCTTCGCGAAAGAGGGCATGAACTATCGCCAGATCGTCGCCCGCAGCTATCCCGAGACGCGGCTCGTCCGGGCGTACTGACGCGGATCAATTGACCCGCCATCGCGCCCGCCTATCGTGCCTGCCCGGCCGCTCCGGCGACTGGACCAGCGACCCCGTATGGGGCGGTAGCTCAATTGGTCAGAGCCCCGGACTGTCGATCCGGAGGTTGCGGGTTCGAGCCCCGTCCGCCTCGCTGAGTGTCAGCCGAACAACGACGGCATTGCTTCGAACCTCGCCCCGCGGCGAGGTTCGCGTCTTTGTTGCGGCAACCAATCAACCGATAGACACATCGTGGAGACAAACGATGAGTGACATGGTCGCTGGTGATTCGAAGCGGCGTTCGCTGGCCAAGACGATTTCGTGGCGGGCGTTGGCGTCGATCACGACGGCGGTCATCGCGTTCACTGTGATGCGGATGGTCGACACGTCGACGGCGACCGGCGGAGCAAAGGCGGCGGGTGTGATCGGCGGGATCGAGGTGCCGAGCAAACTCCTACTCTACTACTTCCACGAGCGGGCCTGGACGCGGATCAGCTTCGGCCGCGCCTGACGATGTCGACCCACCAGAACAACCTCACCTTCCACGCGGGCGGCGTGACCGCGGCCGACCGCGCGGCGTGCGTCGGGGGCGGACAAGGGGCGACCGTCTGGCTTACCGGGCTTTCCGGCAGCGGCAAGAGCACCGTCGCCGTCGCCCTGGAAAAGGCACTGCTGGATCACGGCCGGGCGGCGTACCGGCTCGACGGCGACAACGTCCGCCTCGGCCTGAATGCCGGGCTCGGGTTCAGCGCCGAAGACCGGGCGGAGAACGTCCGCCGCGTCGGCGAGGTCGCCAAGCTGATGGCCGATGCGGGTCTGGTGGCGATCGCCTGCCTCGTCAGCCCGTACGCGGCCGATCGCGATCGCGTCCGGCAGTCGCACGACGCGTCGGATCTGGCCTTCCTGGAGGTCTTCGTCGACGCCCCGCTGGCCGTGGCAGAGTCGCGTGATCCAAAGGGGCTGTACAAGAAGGCTCGGGCGGGTGAGATTCCGAGTTTTACCGGCGTGAGCGATCCGTACGAACCACCCGCCTCGGCGGAGCTGGTCCTGAAGACCGACGAGATGACGCTCGACGAGGAAGTCGCCGCGATCCTCGGCCTGCTGAAGGCGCGCGGCGTGTTGCCCGAACCATCGATGGAGACGACTGGATGACCGTGACCGACTCTGAATCGACAACCACCCTCGGCGGCCGCCGGTTGACGCACCTGGACCAGCTCGAGGCCGAGGGCATCCAGATCATCCGCGAAGTCGTCGCCGAGTTCGAGCGGCCGGTGATGCTCTTCTCGATGGGGAAGGACAGCTGCGTCATGCTGCACCTGGCGCGGAAGGCCTTCGCGCCGGGCAAGCCGCCCTTCCCGCTGCTGCTCATCGACACGACGTGGAACTTCCAGTCCATGTACACCTTCCGCGATGAGCACATCGTCGGCGAGCTGGGCATGGAGTGCCTCGTCCACATCAACGAAGACGGCATCCAGCAAGGCATCAACCCCTTCGAGCACGGCAGCAAGCGGTTCACCGAAGTCATGAACCTCGGCTCGCTCCGGCAGGCACTCGACAAATACGACTTCGACGCAGCCTTCGGCGGCGGTCGACGCGACGAGGAGAAGAGCCGTGCCAAGGAACGCGTCTACAGCTTCCGCGACAAGAACCACCAGTGGGACCCCAAGAACCAGCGGCCAGAGCTGTGGAGCCTCTACAACGGCAACGTCAGCAAGGGCGAGCAGATTCGAGCGTTTCCGCTGAGCAACTGGACCGAACTGGACGTCTGGCAGTACATCCACCGCGAAAACATCCAGATCGTCCCCGCCTACTACGCCGAAGAGCGTGACGTGGTCGAGTTCGAGGGCAACCTGATTGCCGTCGACGACGACCGCATGCCGGCCGACCTCCGCAAGACGGCCCGCAAGGAGTGGGTCCGCTTCCGCACCCTCGGCGACTACCCCCTCAGCGGCGCCACCCCCAGCCGCGCCGACAACCTGCCGCAAATCATCCAGGAGATGCTGCTCGCGACGCGCTCCGAGCGTGAGGGCCGCGCGGTGGACAAGGACCCGGGTGCTTCGATGGAGGAGAAGAAGCAGCAGGGGTATTACTAGGGACTAGGGAGTAGGCGCTAGCGACTAGGGAATGGCATCGGACTCCGCTGGTTATCGTGAATTGATTGTTTGGCAGCGAGCGATGTCGCTGTGTGAGGCTGTGTACGCCTTTACTCGCGGGATGACGGAGTCAGAGCGCTACGGGCTGTCCTCGCAGATGCAGCGGGCGGCGGTATCTGTGCCGTCCAACATCGCCGAGGGGTACGGACGCGGTCCGGGCAAGGACTACGCCAAACATCTTCGCTACGCGCGAGGATCGCTCGCAGAGCTTGAGACTCAGGTCGAGCTTGCGGTGCGCTGCGAGCTTGCAACCCGAAACGAAGCAAAACCGGTTTGGTCGCTCGCGCAAGAAACCGGCAAACTGCTAACCCGCCTGATCCAATCCCAAACCCGCCAAACGCCACCACAGGCCTAGCCCTAGTCCCTAACTCCTAGTCCCTAGCGCCTACCCCGCCATGTCCGCCGAACAAGCCCTCATCGCCTCCGACATCCACGCCTACCTCAAGCGCCATGAGGAAAAGGAGCTACTGCGCTTCATCACCTGCGGCAGCGTTGATGACGGCAAGAGCACGCTCATCGGCAGGCTGTTGTTCGACTCGAAGATGGTCTACGAAGACCAACTCGCCGCGCTGAAGGTGGACAGCAAGCGGTTCGGAACGACCGGCGGCGAGTTCGATCCGGCGCTGCTGACCGATGGCCTGCGGGCGGAGCGGGAGCAGGGCATCACGATCGACGTCGCGTATCGCTACTTCTCGACGGACCGACGCAAGTTCATCATCGCCGACACGCCGGGGCATGAGCAGTACACCCGCAACATGGCCACCGGGGCCAGCACCGCGAACCTGGCGATTCTGCTCGTTGACGCCAGCAAGGGCATGCAGGTCCAGACGCGGCGTCACGCGTTCATCGTCAGCCTGCTCGGCATCAAGCACGTCGTCGTGGCCGTCAACAAGATGGACCTCGTCGATTACGAGCAGCGTGTTTTCGAGGAGATTCGACGCGATTTCACGGATTTCTCGGCTCGGCTGAGTATCCCGGACATCGAGTTCATCCCGATGAGCGCGCTGGCCGGCGAGGGCGTGACCAAACGACCCGAGGCGATGCCGTGGTACGAGGGTCGGCCGCTGCTCGATCATCTGGAGACGGTCCACATCGCCAGCGACCGCAACCTCGTCGACCTGCGTCTGCCCGTTCAGTACGTCAGCCGGCCGGACCGCACGTTCCGCGGCTACTGCGGCACCGTTGCCAGCGGCGTCGTCCGCCCGGGCGAGGAAATCGTCGCCCTGCCGAGCGGCCAGCGCAGCCGTGTGAAGCAGGTGCTTCGACCGGGAGCCGTCGAGTTGGAGGAGGCCTTCCCGCCGATGAGTGTGACGGTCACGCTCGAAGACGAGATCGACGTCAGCCGCGGCGACCTCATCGCGCCGGTCAACAACGTGCCGCACGTCGGCAACCGGTTCGAGGCGATGCTCGTCTGGATGCACCCCGACGCCATGACGCCCGGCCGGCAGTACATCCTCAAACACTGCACACGGCAGGTGCAGGCGCGCGTGAGCGACCTGCGCTACCGCGTCGATGTCAACACGCTTCGCCAGCACGACGCCGACGAGCTCGCCCTGAACGAGATCGGCCGAGTCGAGGTGACGTGTGCCCGGCCTGTCGCTTTCGACCCGTACGACCGCAACCGCACGACGGGCGCGTTCATCCTGATCGACGCGATCACGCTCAACACGGTCGGCGCCGGCACGATCCTCGATCGTGCCACCGCCGACGATCGCGGCGGCCGCGCCACGACCGACGCCGACCAACCCGAGTCCGCCCCGCCGCCACCATCACGCAGCTTGGTTTCCGCCGACGAACGGGCCGAGCGGCTTGGCCATCGTCCGCTGTGCGTCTGGCTCACCGGCCTGACCGGCAGCGGCAAGACGACCGTCGCGCTCGGCGTGGAGCGCGCCCTGTTCGACGCCGGCCTTGTCGGACGTGTCCTCGACGGCGGCGACCTGCGTCGATCGCTCGACGCCGACCTCGAGTTCACCGGACGAGATCGTCGCGAGCACTCGCGCCGCGTTGCCCAGCTCGCCGCCGCGATGGCCGAGGCCGGGCTGTTCAGCGTGTGCAGCCTCATCAGTCCGTTCGCCGACGACCGCACTCGCGCCCGCAAGACGCTGGAGCGACTCGTTCCCGACGGCGGATTCGTGCTCGTCCACCTCGATGCCCCGGCCGACGTCTGCCGACGCCGCGCGCCCGAAGCCTGGGCCACCGCCGACGCGGGCAACGTCGACGGCTTCACCGGCGTCACCGCGCCCTACGAGCCGCCGGCCGACGCCGACCTGACTCTCCGCACCGACGAACTCGCGGCCGAGGCATGTGTGGCCAAGATCGTCGACCTGCTTCGCTCGCGCGGTCTGGTCGGGTAGCGCGATCACGCCAGCGGCCCCGACAATTGCCGGGGCCGCGTCATGTCGAGGGATTGTGCGTTCGCTCGGAGTTACCCGGCGTTGCCGTCCAAAATGGCTTCGAGCGCCGGCTTCATGCCACGGATGACGTCGCCGAACGCCGCGTCCCGCTCGGCTTCGTCCATGCCACCGTAGAAGAGCACCTGGACCTGCCCGCCGCCCCAGTCGCGGCCGGAGCCTTTGCGGGCAAACGACCGCAGCTGGTCCATGTCCTGGCTCGTCTCGCCGTCGGCCTGGAGCATGAAGTTGTGGATGTGGACGACCTGCTCCTCGCTCGCGCCGGGAGGACGCATTCGATAGATCGTGCCGCGGATGTCCAGCCCGTCGACCGTCCACTCGGCCGGCTCGTCACCGATGATGTCCCAGCCCTGGCCGGGGTAGCACGCGGGCGGGTAATGATTCAGCAGGTTCGCGATGTCGGTCGTCTGCACGAGCAGCATGCCCACCGCGCGACCCTGGCCGATCGATTCGTAGCTCCGCGAAATCAGAACGTTCGGCCGGAGCATGTCCTCCGCCCGCGTCGGCACAGGCACGTCTTTGCCGAAGAGTCCGCCCGGCAGAATGTGCGGAATCTCCTCCGCCGCCAGCCGACAGTTCGCGAAGTAGGCCGTGACTTCGGCGCTGACGTCGTCTTCCGTCCAACGCAGGTACCCGCCCCAGCCCAACAGGCCGGCGGTTGCGATGATCGCGAGCCAATGCACGAACGGAAGCTTCACGACGCCGCCTCCGCCGACTGGCTGACGATCGTGTTCGATCGGTTGATCGGAATGCCGACGAACTCCATGAGTGCCGTCATCCCCGTGAGCAGCATGTAGCCGACGAACAGCACGGCCCACCCCGCGAGGTCATGGAACGTGTCGGCCGCCTCGGTGCTGTAGCTGCCGTAGACCCACACAGTCGGCACGAGGCGAATGACATTGCACAGCAGCGCCAGCAGCGGACTCGTCAGCAGCACTAGCGCGCGCACCCACCACTTGAACGGCGACGCGAACGCGAACGCCACCGCGACGAGCGTCAACGCCCAGATGCCGCGAATGCCGGCGCACGCCTCTTCGACCGTCGTCTCGACTCCGTTGATCGTCAGCAGATTGCCCGTCCGCTCGACCGGCACGGACAGCGTCGTCAGCACGCCTTCGGTCGCGACGGCCGCGATATCCATCAGCGGCGAGGCCATCTCGTTCACCACGTTCGGCGGCAACGGCGTCAGGAAGCCGAGCACCAGAAATGCTGGGAAAAACTTCGTCAATGCCTCGCGTCCCGCGATCGTCAGGACCGCCCCCGAAATCATCGCGACCGCCCCAAGGTGGTACGCCAGGAACATCGTCCGCTGGCTGCCGAAGAAAAAGACCGCGATGCCAAGGAACATCAGCACGCTGCCCACCCACGGCGACCGGACCACGAGATCGCCGAACCGCTCGCGCCGCACGAAGACCAGCCACGCCGCGATCAACGGCACGAGCGTCAGGTGGCTCGACTCCGAGTCCTGCGTCGCCCGCTGAAACAGCAACGCCCACGCGTCCCACGTCACAGCGAACGCACCGGCGAGAAGCACCGCCATCAACACGAACCGCGTCGGCCAAGCGGCCGAAGCATGATTGTGGTCGGGATGAATCGCGACGGTCGTCATGAGATCATCGGTGGCATCAACTTTATCGATCTAAGAAGGCACTCGGTTCACCGGCCGACGACGTCGCGGATGAGCTTCACGCACTCGGCGGAGGTCTGCGCGATGTGGAAGTGTGATAACGCCCGCTCCCGCCCGGCGATTGCCATCGCCATTCGCTCGCTCTCATCATTGAGGAGTCGCAGCATCGCCGCCGCCATCGCACTCGCGTCCCCCGGCGGCACGAGCAGGCCAGTTTCGCCGTCCCGGACCGTTTCCCGAACGCCACCAGCATCAGTCGCGACGACCGCCCGCTGTGCCGCCATCGCCTCGACGACGACCTGCCCGAATGGCTCGGGCGTCGTGCTGGCGTGGACAACGAGGTTCAGCTTGGCCAAGGCCGCGAAGATGTCGTCTTCGAAGCCGGCGAACTCGACGCTGCCCGCCAGGTCCGGCTGGGCAGCGCGGAAGATGAGTTCCCGCTCGTACGCATCCTCGCCGAAGAGCGCCGACCCGATCAGGCAAAACCTCGCATCCGGCCACTGCGCTCGAACCTTGGCCGCGGCGTCAAGAAACACGTGCTGCCCCTTCCACGGCGCGAGTCGACCGACGATTCCGATGACCGGCGGCCCGTCCAACTCCGGCACAACGTCCGCAGGCGGCACGACGCCGCTGTAGACGACGCGCTGCAGCTTCGACGCCGGCAATCGCAGCGTCTCGCGCGTGTGCTCACTGTTCGCCGCAACACCAGCCGGCAACAACCGACACAGCCGGCGAAAGACCGGCACCACTTTCGCCGGCAGATAATCCGGCATCACGCGATCTCGCACGTGCCACACGCACGGCGTTCTCGCCAGTCTCGCCGCGAAGCCGCCGAGGATGTCCGCCTTGAGCGAGTTGCAATAGACGAGGTCGACGTCTGCCTCTCGGATGAACCTCGCCAGCCGCTGCACGAAGCCGACGGCCCCAGGCAGCTTCATCAGCGAGCCAAGCCCAACGCCGTCCTTCTTCGCCGTCCGCAGTCGATCGCCCAGCGGCAAGACCGCAACGTCCACACCGCGATTCCGCACCTCCCGGAGCCGCCCGACCATCGGCCCATCCTCGAACACCATCACCCGCGGCTCGATGTCGATGCCACGGACCAGTTCGCCAAGCAGGTTGATCAGCGCAACCTCCCCACCGCCGAGACGGGCGGTGTGATCGATGAACTGGACACGGATGCTCAAGGGATCGGGTCGTCTCTCGTGGTACGACGTTCACGTCGTGTCGGGCGTCCGCCGGGAATGGAGCACCGTGTGAGCATCGTGCGACGCGGAGGTCAGAACCCCACGCCCGCCTTGTCCGCTTCACGAGCGACGGCCTCGTAAACATCAAGCGTCTTGCGTGCGCACGCCTCCCAAGTGAACGTCTTCGCCCGCTCAAGTCCCGCCTCGCGACGCAGCGTACGCTCCTCGGGATCGTCCAACACCCGCCGCACCGCGTCCGCGAGCGCCGCATCATCCTTCGGATCGACCTGCACACCGGCATCACCCGCCACTTCCGGCAGACTCGCTGCATTGCTCGTGACTACCGGCGTCCCGCACGCCATCGCCTCCAACGGCGGCCAGCCAAACCCCTCGAACGTGCTCGGAAACACGAACACATCTGATGCCCTGTAGCACGCCGCCAACCCGTCATCGCTAGGCACCCGACCCGCATCCACAACGCGATCAGTCACTCCCAGCTCCCGCGCCAAGTCGGCCTCATCGTCGAATAACGGCCCGCCGACCCGAAACAGGGCCACGTCCTTCGGCAACTTCGCGAGCATCCGTAGCACCGCCGGCGAATTCTTGTACCGGTTCCGCGTGCAGACATGCAGGACGACCTTCTTCCTCGGGTCGATGCCATACCTCGCCAGCACGCGTTCGCGTTCACCGTCCGGCCCTTCATGCGTGAATGAGTCCGGCCCCAGCTCGACGCCGTGCGGCACGACGACAACCCGCTGCGGCTTGATGTCGAGGAACCGCAACGCCTGCCGCTTCGTCGCCTCACTCGGCACGATGATGCGGGCACACCGCTCGATCCGCCGCAGCTTTCGCCCGAAGGTCAGCTTCACCAGCCGCCCACGGTCGAAGTCGAGCTCGCCGAGGGCCGAGAGCATTGGGATGACGTCGTGCAGCGTCACGACCGACCGTCGCGGCTCACACGCCCCGAGCAGGTTCGCGTGCGAGTGATCGATAACGTGCGTCACATCATGTTCTTTCTCCAATCGCAGCCGACGAATCGTCCGCGGATACCGCACCAGCCGCCCCCATCTTGATGCGTTCGCCTCCCCCGCGACACGCCTCCCGAATGCCGGCGGCCTGACCTCGGGTGACCCCAACTCGAAGCCCCCGACACCCTTGATCGCCAACGCCAGGGACGTCGCATACCGCACGCTGCTCCGCGACGGGAAGCCGGCGAGGTTCTGGAGCATCAGGACGCGTCGCATTCGCTCACAGACCGGTTGTCGATCACTCCGTGGCCGAACTTCAGTTCGTGTTCTGTTGAAGCGGCCCGACTCACCCCACGAGCTGAAGCTCGTGCCACGACAGACCATGTCATTGTGCTCGCTTCTTCCGCTCGGCGGCTTCGAGGTAGACCTCCTCGTAGGCCGCTCCGGCCGTCGCCCACGTCCGCCCGGCCGCGACCTCGCGGCCGTGGCGGGACAGCTCCTCCCGCATCGCCAGATCGCGTGCGAGATGTTCCAGCCAACTCGCAAGTCTCTCGTCGTCGGCGGGATCGTCAAGCACCAGCCCGCCCGCCTTGGCGACGAGGGACGCCGCCCCGACCGTCCGCGCCGTCGCCGTTGGCAGCCCGGCCGCCATTGCCTCGACGATGACGAGCGCGAACGGGTCGTAGTGCGAGCAGAAGACGAAGGCGTCCGCCCCGGCGTACAGCTCGCGCAAGTCGCCGCGATGTCCCAGAAACGCCACCCGATTGCCCAGACCCGACCGCTCGACCTCCGCCGGATACGGCCCACCTTCGTGCGAGCCGGCGACCGCCAGCCGGAACCGCTCGGGCAGCCGGGCGAGTGCCCGCAGGTTGACATCGAGGTTCTTGCGTCGCCCCTTCACTTCGCCGGCGAACAGGATGACGAAGTCGTCGTCGCTCCACCGCGTCAGCCCGAGCAGCTGACGCCTTGCCTCGGCCCGGTCGACGCGCGGCGGCGGGTCACTCGCGTTCGGGAGGACGACGATCTTCGCCGGGTCGACGCCGATGTCGTTGACGAGCTGATTGCGAACCAGATCGGATACGGCCACGACGGTTCCCGCATCGTGATACGCCCGCCGCTCACGCCGGACGTTCGCCCGCGTCCAGAGCGACTGGTAGAGCCCGCGAGCGCCGCCGATCGCGTGCCGCGGATGGTGCGGACTTCGCAGCCACGGGCCGTGGGCAAAGTGGCATGCGTTCACGTCGGCTTTCACGCCCGGTGCCTGCGCGCCGTTGAGATGAAGTAAGTCGTAGCTGCCACGCAGCGATGTGACTACCCGCTCGACCTGCTGTGAAAAGACGAGGCTCCGCGCCGCCGCTGTCGGAAGTGGGGGCGGACGCGTCGGCAGCCACGTCACGTTCGGATCCGCCGCAAATGCCTCCGGCACCGCATCGCCAACGAGCGTCACCTCATGCCCCCGCCCGACCAGGTGTTGCGCGACCCGCAGATTCACCCGTCCCTGTCCGTCGGTCTCCGAGAAGACGTGGTTGACGATCAGGACCCGCATCTGCTTCAAGAGCCTGCAGCACGTTTGGGTTTGCAGACAGCCGGCACACCGACCGCCAAGTGATCTGCTGGAACGTCACGAGTGACGACGGCCCCCGCGGCGACCATCGAACGACGACCGATCGTCAGGCCCGTGTCGACGCGTGGAATGATCAGACAGCCGGCTCCCAGCGTGGCACCATCCTCGATCACGACCCGGTGCGGCGAACCAAGCCACGTCTCGCCGGCGATCGTGACATTGTGAAAGATCGTCACATCGCGGCCGATGGTGACGTTCGGGTGAATAACCGTTCCGAGGCCCCAGTGTCGCAATTCGACAAATCCGGTCACCTCTGCTTCTGCGGGAAGGAGGCACTTAAATACGAAGAAGTTAATAAACTTCACAAACCTTGCGGTCCGGCGGAGGCCCCGAGCATGAAGCCGACGCGACCACGACCAGAGTCGCTCAGGGCCGAGCTTGCTCAATCAGAGCCCCTTAGCAGCGACTCGATCTTGCCCGCAATTTTGTCCGCGTCGAAAGTCACTTCCGCATGCCGCCGCGTGACCGCCGTGTCGCACAGCGTGCCGGCTTTCTTCCGCTCGGATGCGTCGATAAAGGCGTTGCGCAGGTCATCGACCGTGTTGCTTCGCAGTTGGCGTGACATCGGGCAGAGGTAGTCGCCGGTCCCATTGGTCGCCCCGACGATCGTCGGCGTCCCGCAGGCCATCGCTTCGGCGACGCTCATGCCGAAATCCTCTTCGTCGGATGGCTGGCAGAGCACGTCGGCCCCTTGCAGGAAGCCGACGACGTCCGTCCGCGGCACCCGCTTGAGGTAGGTCAGTCGCTCCTGATGTGGGTAGGCCTCAAGAAGCGATCGCAAGCCAGGAGCAAAGCCGAAGTTCCCGACGATCGTGAGTTCTACTTGCGTCCCACGTCGCTCGCACTCAGCCGCGGCATCGAGCTGGAGTTAATGTCGCTTCCGTGGGACGATTCGCCCCTGCCTGAGTACCCGCAGCGACCCCGTGGGGTATGGCGCTTATTGACGAACCTTGAAAGCCGAGAAATCGAGCGGATAAGGCTGCGCGACGATCGACTCGGACGGCAGACCGGTGTCCGCGATGAGTCGCTGGCGCGAAAAGGAGCTTCCGCAAACGAGTGCATCGCAGGCCGAGTAGTCGGGACTTCCCACGGCCATGCGGTACTTGCCGTACAGCTGAAGCAGCATCAGTCGCCACGACTTCTCGGAACGGCGGAGCAGATCGTGGCGGTCGCGAATGGAACGCACGTCCGTCCCCGCGCCGCCCTGAACCCAGCTGACCGTTCGCACGTTCCCCACTCGACCGAATGCTGGCGTCCCAAGGAACAGCACCGCGTCGTAATCGTCGGCCGCGTGATCCGCCCGCATCTTCCGCATCACGACGCGTGCGAAGACCCGGTGCTGCAGCAGCGAGACCGGCGTCGCAAACTGCTGCCCGACTACCCTGGTTGCGACACGTTTGATCCGTTCGGCGACCGAATCTTCTGCCCGCCGATAGCGGAGCGTGTCGTGTCGCTCGAGGAGGTCGGAAGGATAGACAAACGAAGGCTTCGAGAAGAAGTCAATCCGATGCCCGCGGGCAAGGAGCGAGTCGAGCAGACGATGCCCCGCGGCCGCGATGCTCCCGCTGCCGGCGTCGACGTACCCGTTGCATGCGATGCGAAGCTGCCGGAGATCTCGTTGCGACGCTGCGGCCTGTGGCGACGCCGATTCTTTCGCCGTCCCTAGGGCTGTCACGGGCGAACCAGTCGATGTTGGTAGGCGGGAACGGGTGGGCGAATGGCCAAAGCACACGCCGTCACGAGGTACAACCAAATCGCATTATCCGATTTGAAGAAGTTGGCAACGGCCAAGGCCATGAAGTGGCCGATTGCCAGCGCGATCGTCGCACGCAGGAGCAATCGATCGACAGGCGTTGCGGGCCGAACACGCTTCAAAGCCTTTCCGGCTTGGAAAAGACCGAGTCCGAAAAGTAGTGCACCGGGCAAGCCAAGTGCGAAAGGAATCTGAAGAAAACCGTTGTCGAACGCGGCCACCTCGAGGTCGCCGCCGGTAAGCCGGCCGGTTGCTGCGCCCGTTGAGCCGAGCCCGTAGCCCTGAGGTTTCTGCAGGATCTCACCGAGTGCATATCCAGAGAATTCGACGCGCCCCCTGAAGCTTCCGTCATTCTGCACATCGCCGAGCGAGCTCATCCGGTCGACCATCTTTTCGCCCTGCGGGATGAGCGGCAAGGCCACGAGCATCGCGATGACGAGGACCGCCATCGACACAATGAGCCGAAACTTCTCCCCCGGCCGAGCGAGGATCGCGAAAGCAACGAGGCAGAGCGCTGCTGTCAGCCACGCCGAACGTACCATCGATGCCAGCGAGCACACCGCAAGAAAACCTGCGAGCGGCCAGAGCACAGGCGGACGCAGTGGGCGGAACATCAGCAAGAGTGCAAGAACGACCGCGCACGTTTGTCCCATCGCACCCGGCGCACCAAAGGGTCCAAAGAACCGGGATTTGAAGGGCTCAGGCTGTCCGATCGAACCCATTCCGGAGTTGACGATCCAGTAGGAAGAC
>JBCDKH010000011.1 GCA_038746835.1 Planctomycetota bacterium
CAGCGTCAGGCCGAACGCCGCGATGACGCCGACGGCCAGAATCGTCTGGACGAGCGCTCGGCGGCCGAGTTTCGACGTCTCTTTGGGCATCGTTCGTTAGATCGACCCGCCAGCCACGCCGCCCGCGCGACGCCATCTCGGCCCCGCACTACCGGACGTTACGTCCAACGCTCTGATCGCGAGGTCGTACGGTGAGCTGTGGCAGCAGGTGTGGCCGTCGAAACGCTCAGCTCCAGCGACTGGGCGCAGTGGATGGGCGCGTTGGCGGCGGGCGTGGCGTGCGGGGCCGTCTCGCCCTTGGTCGTCCAGCGACGCTGGGCCTTTCTGGGCGAGGCAATCGGGCACAGCGGCTACGGCGGGGCGGGCGTGGTCTGGCTCTTGGCGGCATTGCTGCCGGGCGTGGCGATCCTGCAGTCGGTCGAGGCGGCCATGGCCGGCGTGTTGCTGGCGGCGCTGGCGGTCGCCGTCGGCATCGGACTCGTCGGCGGCGGCGACAACGAGCCCGACCGACACCATCGACAGCGACGCACCGACTTCGACGTCGTCGTCGGGCTCTTCCTCGTCGGCACACTCGCGCTCGGACTCCTCGCCAGTCGGCTGTACGAGGTCCGGCTCGGCGCACGACCCGCGCGGGCCGACTCGCTGCTCTTCGGCGGCGGCGTCTCGACCGTCGGCATCACCGAGGCCGCACTCACACTCGCCGTCGCGTTGGCCGTGGCAGTCGGGCTGCGGCTCTACCGACGCGAGGTGCTGGCGTGGTCGATCGACCCGACCAACGCTCGGCTCTC
Source organism: Planctomycetota bacterium (assembly GCA_038746835.1). NCBI lineage: Bacteria > Pseudomonadati > Planctomycetota > Planctomycetota bacterium. Next base: position 789 of record JBCDKH010000011.1, read on the forward strand.
CGGACTGGCCGGAAGCGGCACACGCCTGGCCGTCCTCGTCGCCGTCGCCGCCTCGGCCGCGCTGGCCGCAAGGCTGACCGGGGCGATCCTCGTAACCGCATTGCTCGTCCTCCCCGGCGCGACAGCGACGCGCTGCGGCCGAACGCTGCGATCCGTATGGCTCATCAGCCTTGCCACATCCGCGGGTGCAGTTGCGTCGTCGGTCCTGCTCAAGGCATGGCTGCCACCGGGCCCGACGGTGGTCGTGGTCCTGATCGCTGCGTTTGGTGCGGGCGTGCTGGCAGGTCGTCGCTCGTGACGGTGCTCGTCGCACTGCGCACAGCGACAACTGACGCCAATCTTGTCCCGTTCAGAGTGAGCCGCCCGCGTCAGCGGGCGCTTGCCGTGGGACCGATCGCTCGCTGACACGAGCGGCTTCCTTGATGCGTCGAGGTGTCGGTTTGAGCAGCGACCGTTGCTCGATAGAACGTGAAAACGCTTCGTTTTCCCGAGGAAAACGTCGTGCTGAAGCACGACCTACGCGAAGGTGGCTTCGGACGGCTCAGTCATCGTCGTCGTAGTCATCATCCTCGTCGTCGTACTCATCGTCGTAGTCGTCGTCCTCTTCTTCGTCCTCGTCGTCGAAGTCATCCTCGTCTTCTTCGTCGTCGTAGTCGTCGTCTTCGTCATCGAGGTCGTCGTCATCCTCTTCCTCATCGAGCGTGAGGGCACTGGGCACCGGGCCTTCGACGATTTCCGGATAGATCGCGACGGGTTTGAGCTCGACGAGAATCGGACAGGCCGCCTCGTCGGCTTCGGGCGTGAGGTCGGCGGGCTCTCGGACGACAAGGTCGGACACGGGCGACTCCTTCGACTGGCAGAAGATCGGGAGAACGAACACCTTCCGCCTCGAACGGAAGACGTGCCGCGCGCGATTAGAACCACGCACGCGCAGAGGGTCAAGGGGCATCAAGTCGCACGACGATTTCGTTCCTGCAGAAGGAACGGATCGCACCCGTCATCCTGAGCGAGCGCAGCGAGTCGAAGGACCTTGCTTGGTCCTCGACGCAGACACACTGCGAGGTCCCTCGGCTGCGCTCGGGATGACGGAAGTGCGCTCGTTCGACTCGCTGCTACTTGCGTCGTTTGGCCCCACGCCGTGGGGTCGCCGTCATCGGGTCCTCGGGCCAATCGTGTTTGGGATACCGCGCGCGGAGGTCTTTGCGGACCTGCGGGTAGGTGTTTCTCCAAAAGCTGGCGAGGTCATCGGTCACCTGCTGAGTCCGCATGTTGGGGGCGAGCAGATGCAGCGTCACCGGCACCGCGCCGCCGCAAACCCGCGGCGTGGCGGCAAGGCCGAAGAGCTCCTGGATGCGGACAGCGAGAATTGGGCCGCGCACGTAGCCCGGCTCGGCTGACGTGTGGCCCCAGTCCAGCTTGATACGACTGCCCGACGGGACCACGAGCGCGTCGGGCACGTGCTTTTCGAAGACCTCCCGCCACGCGGACGAGGCGATTTCAGCACGTACCCACTCGCGCACCAGATCACGCACCTTCGCCTCCGTCGGCTCGCCGAGCGACGCAGCAAGGCGACAGGCGTTCTCCACGTGCTCGTACTCCGGGAGGCCGCCAGGCAGCTGGTCTTCGGGCCAGAGGTGATGGGGCAGGTGGTTCTCAAGGAAACCCAGCCTGATGAAGACGTCGTCCGGCGACGTGTCGCCGTAGGCAAAGTTGAGCCCAGCATTATCATCGGGTGAGCACTTTTCGAGGAGCAACTTTGCCGCGTCCCACGGATCTTCGAACCTGCCTGTTTGCTGCTCATGCAGCACCAGGTCGCCAAAACGTGTGCGGCGAATGGCTTCGACTGCACGCTTTTGATCATTCCAATGGGCGATCGTTTCAACGACGACGTGCCGCGGCAGAAGCTCGTCGAGCCACTCGACCTCGATCGGCGAGACCAGCCGGGCCTCGGCCTGCTGGGCTTTGGCAAAGCTGCCACGGCGGGCGTCGAGCGCGAGGAACCAGTCGCCGCGCACGGCCGATGAGTCAGCCAGCGTCACGCCGCCACCGTTGACCAGCGTCGCGGTTTCAGGAGAGCGCCGTCGACAGACGCGGTCGGGGAAGGCGAGAAGGAGCAGTTTTTCGAGGGAACTGGTGGGGGCGACGGAATCCGGGCCTGGCGGCCCGGCGTCGTCATGAGCACCCCGACGCCGAAGCGCCAGCTTCGGATCCGGTCGTGCAGCACCTTTCGTCTGCCACAGCAGCACGTCCCGCGCGCGACGGACCATCTGCGTGACGACCGGGTTGAGCTTGCGAGCGTCAAACGCCGCGATGAGATCAGCCATCGTCGCGGTCCTGCTGCCGGGCAGATCAGCGCCTTCTCCCAGAAGCGCCGCCGCCAGCGCCGCGTCGCTCGCCAGCTCCGGCGGGGCCAGAGCCAGCAAGGCGGCCGGGCGGGGTGGCAGGGGGATCGACTGCATCGCCTTACCGAGCCTGGTCAGCCGGCCGTCCTCGACTGCGCTGAGCCAGTCGAGCAGGGTCATCGCCGCGTCCAGGCGTTCGGGCTCGGGCGGCTCGAACCAGTCGAGCGTCTGCGGGTCGCCGCCCCATGCCAGCACCGACAGGGCCGCCCGCGACACGTCGGCCCGCCGAATCTCCGGCACGTCGAACGCCGGCAGCCGCTTGTGCGTCATCGCCGACCAGAGCCTGATGCACCGGCCCTCGGCCACGCGTCCGGCGCGACCCGCACGCTGCTCGGCCGAGGCCTGGCTGATCCGCTCGGTCGTCAGCGTCTCAACGCCGCGCGACGTGTCGAATCCGGCCCGGCGGACCTGCCCCGAGTCGACGACCACCCGCACGCGCGGCAGCGTCAGCGACGTCTCGGCGATGTTCGTCGCGCAGATCACCCGCGGCCGATCGCCGTCGCCGCGGACCGCCTCGTCCTGCTCCTCCTTCGTCAGCGACCCGTGCAGCGGGAGGCAGTCGTAGCCGAACCGCCGACCGATCGGACGGATGGCCTCTAGTGTTGCTTCGATTTCGCGAACGCCCGGAAGGAAGACGAGTACGTCGCCGGTATCGTTTTGTAGTAGAGGCTCAATTTTATTTGATATGCGATGCTGGATTGGTCGCGGACTGTCGCCGGCATAATTGATGTTCACGGGGAACGTCCGACCCGGCACGTGGAGCACCTCCGGCTCGCCGAGATAGCCGGCGACCTGGTCGGCGTCGAGGGTCGCGCTCATCACGACGATCCGAAGATCATCACGAAGTTGCTGTGCCTCCTTCAGCATCGCCAGCGTGAGATCCGCGTCGAGGCTGCGCTCGTGGAACTCGTCGAGCACGACCACGGCGATCCCTTCCAGCAGCGGATCGGCCACTACGGTCCGGGCCAGAACGCCTTCGGTCACAATGCGGATCGGCGTGGTGGCCGTGAGGTGTTTCTCGAATCTCACCGCGTACCCAACAGTGTCGCCCAGACGCCAGCCGTTCTCGTCGGCGATGCGACTCGCAGCGAGCCTGGCGGCGACCCGGCGGGGCTGGAGCATGACACAATGACCGTGCGTCAAAAGGTCCGCCCGAAGCAGCGCCGGCGGGACGCGCGTCGTCTTGCCCGCGCCCGGCTCGGCGACCAGCACGACGTCCCGCCCCGCGGCAAGCGCGGCTGTCAGCCGCGGCAGGTGCTCGTCGATCGGCAGCGGGGTCACGGGTCCGAGGCTACGGATCGTGCACAAGCTGTCGCGCCGGCAGAACGTGCGGATTTTCCAGAGGCCGGTGCAAAACGTGTCGCGCCGCGCGCGTGGGGCGCTCGCGGCCTGAGTCGGATGTGGCCTTTGGACGATGTGAGATCTTGCTGACACGAGGGGGCGACGACCTTCGTCGGACCATCGCGACACCCGGCGCGCCCGCTCGCGCCAGGCCATCCACACGTGCACAAGCTGACAGGATGAGTTGAGAGCGTTTGACCAACAACGGCTTGCGGTGTCAAGATGAGATTCGATTCACCGTTATCGACAGACTCACTTCTGGGGACTGCCCTTTCCACTTCGTCAACCAGAGGTGATCCGGAATGGCCCACGTGGAGCGCGCGGTCGCCTGGCGGATCGGCGTGGGCACGGGGTGAGCGTTTCGCATAGAGTGCCGCTTCGATTCGTCCAGGCCGGCTAAGGCCGCTTAACTATCTGCCATGAAGGTCATCTGCAATCGCGGCGCGCTGCTCGAAGCCCTCGGAGTCGTCGGCCAGGCCGTGCCCGCTCGTACGCCCAAGCCGGTCCTCACGTGTGTCCGCCTCCAAGCCACCGACGATGCTTTGGTGTTGTCGGCTACGGACTTGGAGATCGCCGTGCGTTTTACCAACACGCAGGTCCAGGTCGAGCAGACGGGGGAAGCCCTGCTTCCTGCGGACAAGCTGCGGGACATCGTTCGCGAGAGCGTCGACGACACGCTCTCTGTCGAGCTCAAGGGCGAACAGGCGATCATCAAGGGTGGCGACAGCCGCTTTACCGTTTATACGCAAGCAGTTGCGGACTTCCCGCCCGTCGCCGAGTTCGAGGGCGAGCCGGACGTGATCGTCACGGGCTCGGTGCTGAAGGGCTTGATCCATCGCACCAGCTTCGCGGCAGCGCGGGAGGGCACGCGCTACGCCTTCAACGGCGTGCTCACCACGGTGCGTGACGGCCGGCTGGTCATGGTCGCCACCGACGGCCGCCGACTCGCTCAGGCGGTTGGCGATGCCGAGGTGAAGATGGCGGTCGAGGACCCGAAGAAGGCGCCCAAGTCGATCATCCCGACCAAGGCCCTGAACCTCGTGGACAAGCTGGTGGGCGATCCGGAAGAGCCGGTCAAGCTGCAAATCAAGGCCAATCAAGTGCTTGTTGGCACGAAGCACGCGACGCTCTCGACCACGCTCGTCGAGGGCCAGTTCCCGCCGTTCGAGGACGTCATCCCCAAGGACAACGACAAGGCGATGACGGCCGCGTGCGGCGACTTCATGTCGGCCGTCCGCCGTGCGAGCCTGCTCACCACCGAGGAGAGCAAGGGCGTTCGCATGCACTTCACCAGCGAGGGCCTCAAGCTCACCAGTCGCAGCCCGGAGGCGGGCGAGGCTGAGGTGAACTTCGCGTGCAAGTTCGACGGCGACGACGTGGAGATCGGCTTCAACCCGCAGTTCCTGGTCGACGGCCTGAAGGTCGTCCAGACCGACGAGGTTCGGTTCGAGCTCTCCGGCAGCAACCGGCCGGGCCTGCTGCTGGGTGGCGACGACTTCCTGTACGTGGTGATGCCGGTCAATTTGCAGTGATTTTCCCGTAGAAACGCATGGATCGCGACCTCGCCGAGCTTCGCCGACTCGACGCCGCCAAGCGCAACACCCGTGTCGAGGGCGAATCGCTTGGCATGGAAGCTGTGCAGCTGTTCCATCAGCAGGTCGAGAAGCGGCACACCAAGCTGGGCAAGGCCACCGAGGCGTGGGCGCGTGTCGTGCCCGAGTCGCTGCAGGAGCACGCGTGCATCGAGTCCTTGGTCCGAGGCCGGCTGACGGTGCTGGTCGACACGGCCCCGCACCTGTTCCAGCTGCGGCAGCTGATGCTGGCTGGCCTGGAGGATCAGCTGCTGTTGGCGTGTCGCGGCGCGGGTGTGCGGAAGATCAGCCTGAAGCGCGGCCGGTGGTACGACGACGCGGGAAATGACTGTTTCTAAGGGATATTTGAAGGGCTGCTATCGTGCCACGCGGAAGGCCGCGGCGTCGAGGTCACGCGCCTGCTCCGCGGCGGTGCGAAGGTTGCCGGTCGGCAAGTCTTCGGCCAGCTGCCTGACTGCTCGTTCCGCTGCATTGCGATCGGGCGTGCGCGGTGCTCCGAAGCGCGACTTGCCCAGACGCAGGATCGCCTCGGTTCGCCACATCGGGTCGGCCTGGTCGCTGCGGGCGATGGCCAGGACGTCGCCGAAGTGGGTCTCGGCCCGTGTGTCGGTCGCGACGTCGTTGTTGGCTGAACCGATCGCATCCCACAGCGGCAGGGTGGTTTCGGTGAGGTACGCCGACAACGCTGACGAGGCCGCGCGGAAGTCAGCGGCATTCGCATCACCGGCAGCCTGAGCCAGCGCCCCAAGTCCACTCAACCCGTCGGCCATGAGCTGCGTGCCAAAACGCCACTGCCGGTAGATCACCCGCTCCTCCGCGAGGTGGTGCCCGAGCGACAGCACGGCCTGGTAGATCGCGCGTGCACGCTCCGCGTCGTCGCCGTCGAAGTCCCTGGCCCGTGCTGCCCGGGTGGCAAAGACGGACGCCTGCTGCACCGCCGATCGGCCGAGGTTGTGCAGGTCGTCTAGCGGCTCGATCGATCGGTCGTAGTTGATCGCCAGCTCCGGCTCGTCGGCCAGCACGGCATCGTCTGCACCGGTCGTCTCGATCAGCGCGTCGATGACGTCGGTCAGCCGCGTCTCCTCTTCGACGGCTGTGCTCGTCGCTCGGGCCAACCGCTCCGCTGTGCGTCGCGCATCGACGTCGCTGCGATACAGCTCCAACAGCCGGCGGTACGACATGGCGGAGCCAGCGTCGTCCGGCACGACCTTGGTCACCGCCGGCGGAACCGACACGCTCGACCAGCGCGATGCGATTTGCCCCAGCGACGTGGGCGGCGTCACCGATCCACTGCCGGCCAGCGTCCAGGCGAGCGCGATCATCACGACGACGATGACGCCCGCCGTGATCCAGCCGTTGCGATTTCCCCAGGCCTCAGGAGGCATTGCCATGCCGGCACTCTACCGCGGGGCCATCGGTGTGACCGGCTAGCGTGCGGGTCATGCCGCGTCTCTCGGTCAACGTCAACAAGATCGCCCTGCTCCGCAACAGCCGACAGGGCAAGGGGCCCGACCTCGTCCGGCTGTCGCGGGTCGCACTCGACAGTGGGGCGGGCGGCATCACGGTCCACCCACGGCCAGACGAGCGACACATCCGCTACGACGACGTCGCTGCGCTGAAGGCGCTGGTCGACGAGTATCAGCAGGCCGAGTTCAACATCGAGGGCAATCCCTTTGAAGGCCAATGGCTGGAGCTGGTGCTGAAGACGAAGCCGGACCAGGCGACGCTCGTCCCCGACACGCCGGGCCAGTCGACGAGCGACCACGGCTTTGCGATGCCTGCCGACATCGAGCGACTGGTGCCGGTGGTCGACAAGCTGAAGCAGGCCGGCATTCGCATCAGCATCTTCATGGATCCCAACGCCGAGCAGATCGCGCAGGTCCGGCAGACGGGGGCCGATCGGATCGAGCTGTACACGGAGACGTTTGCCGTCGTCCACGGCACCGATGATCAGGAGCGCATCACGCGCGACTTCGCCCTGGCCGCCGGCGTCGCGCTGGAGCAAGGCCTGGGCGTCAACGCCGGTCACGACCTGAACCTGGCGAATCTCAAGGATTTTGCCGACGCGATGCCGCAGCTCGACGAGGTCAGCATCGGCCACGCACTCGTCGGCGACGCGATCGAGCTGGGCCTCCGCGAGACGGTTCGCCGCTACAACGAGCAACTCAACGGCGTGGCCGGTCGGTCGATGTGGGAAGCCGTCTCCGCCCAACGCGCCGCGGTTATCGAGCCGGCGGGCTACACGAATGACGTCAGGCGCCAGTCGCGCTAACTCGAGTGGTAGCCGCGAGCTTACAGCTCGCGGTTCAACTGCACCCGACGAACGATCACGCTGCTCTGCAACCGCGGGCTGTAAGCCCGCGGCTACTTTGCGACGACTCGTGTCCGTCTTCCATAACGGAGGATGACGCCTGCACCCGCGACCGTGGCGGAAGCTGGTCTTCCTCCGGGTTGAGCAGCGTCACCGCCAGCGCGCCGCCGTAAAGGATGAGGCCGACCAGCAAGATGATCACGCCGACGCGATAGTGGGCGGTTTTCTTGTCGCGATACGCGAGCGACGTGACGAGCCACTGGGCCGTGTCTTGGCCGCCCTGCATCGTGAGCCAGCGGAGATGGAGCACGCCGCGCACAACGACGCCTGCCGCAAGGATGATGAGCGACAGGCCGCTGATGATGAGCCACTGCGACAGCGCGTTCGTCCCGGCGACGAGCCGCCCGCTAAAGCCGGTCGTCGAGATCACGACGCCGCAAAGGACCAGCGCGACCTGCGCCCGGTTGTGCAGCACCGCGAACTGCCGCTCCAGCATCGCCATGATGCCCGGCAGGTCGTCGCCGTACACGTCGAGAATCCGCCGCGCCTCGGCCTCACGGGCGAGGTGGTCCTTCGACGGCTTCGGCAGTTCGAGTCGCGTGTCAGCGTCGCTCACGCAGAAGGTGTAGCCGGCGTGATGCGAGACGTCACGTCCGGTGGTAGGTTGCACGCCCTGATGCCGCGGCTTGTCTCGCTGACGCTTCTCTCGTTCCTCGCGCTTCCCGCGGCGGCGTTGGTCTACACGCTCGTGCTCATCATCTGGGTCGATGCGGTGAGCTGGCGACACAGGGATCTGGGTTGGATCATCGGCTCGGCGGCCGCGCTGCTCTGTGTCATGGGCTGGTGGCTGCTCGTCTGGTTCAAGGAGGTGACTTGGAACACGCGGCGGGTCACGTTTTCCGTGCTTGCCATACCTGGCACGGCGGTCCTCGGTAGTGCCGTCGGATACGTCGCGTATCTGTTGACGGACCTCGACACGTTCGGCATGTTCCTCGGCGGGTCGAGCACGGTCATCGCGTGGCTCGTCACCGCGTGCATCCTCTGGCGTGCGACGCCGATGGAGATGATCGATGCGGTATCCGGCGAGGCGCTCGATGCGGCTGTCACCTGCCCGCGATGTTCCTACGCCATGACCGGCCTGCGCGACGCGCGGTGCCCGGAGTGCGGCGAGCAGTACACGCTCGATCAGCTTTTCGCCGCCCAGCGACCTGACGCTCGGATGAGCGACGCGTGATGGGTCACACGTCCGCGACGCGATGGTCGACCTGCGTCACCTCCACGTCCGGCAAACCCGCGAGGAAGTGTCGGCCGTAGCGACGCGTGAGGATCCGGCCGTCGAGGAGGACGATGATGCCTTTGTCCGTCCCGCTGCGGATGAGCCGGCCGAAGCCTTGGCGCAGCTTGATGACGGCTTCGGGCACGCTGTAGTCCATGAAGCCGTTGCCGCCGGCGGATTCGATGCGCTCGATTCGTGCCTGCTGCACCGGCTCGTCGGGCACCGCGAATGGCAGCTTGTGCAGGATGACGTTGCGCAGCGCCCGGCCCTGCACGTCGACGCCTTGCCAGAAGCTGGCTGTGCCGAAGAGGACGTTGTTCTCGGCCGAGCGGAACTTGTCGAGGAGTCCGCGGCGCTGCCCGTCGCGGCCTTGCAGCAAGAGGCGTAGCCCGGCGTCTTCGAGCTCGTCCTGGACGAGGTGGGCCGTCGCGTTGAGCGCGCGGTGGCTGGTGAAGAGGACGAAGGCGCCGCCTTCGGTGTGCCGGCACCAGTGGACGATGCGATCGGCGGCGTGTTCGGTGAAGCGGTGGTCGTTCGGCTCGGGCAGGCCGGTCTCGACGATCAGCTTGCACTGCTCGCGATAGTTGAACGGCGAGCCGAAGCGGGCGGCGGTCGTGTCGGCGTCGAGGCCGAGCCGCTGCTTGACGTGGCCGAAGCCGTCGTCGTCCGAGGCCTCGCCGGTGGTGGCGAGCGTGGCGCTGGTCAGGACGCAGCCGGGCGTCTTGTCCCACAGCGCCATCTTCAGGCCCTGGCCGACGTCGACGGGCGACGCGTGCAGACTCGCGCGGCGTGGCGTTCGGCCGGTCTCGTCGATCCAGTAGACCGCGTCGGGCATCGTCTGACCGACAAACGCGGCGATCGTGTCCCCCAGCACGCGGACCTTATCCGCCTGGTGTTTGGTTTCGAGTCGCGTCTCGAGCCGCTCGTCTTCGGGGTTGTCTTCCTCGGCCTCGACGTCGCCGGCGAGGTCGACGAGGCGCTTGGCGATCTCGCCGAGCGCGGGCGAGAGGTCGTCCTCGACGAAGCCTTCCTGCCGGACCCGGCCGTTGCTCTTGCCGAAGCGATCGCGCCAGGAGAGCACGCGATCGAAAAAGCCCTCGCACACCGCCTGCGCGTCGGCGACGAGGCCGACGAGTTCGTTGACCTTCTCCGCGTCACCGCCGGCACGGGCGAGGGTGGTCAGGAAGCCCTTGGTTCGTTTGACGTCGAAGAGCTGGCGGAGCGATCGGTTGACGCCACCCTCGCCGACACGCAGGCCGAAGTGCGTGGCGGCGGCGTCTTCAAGGGTGTGGGCTTCGTCGAAGACGACGTGGTCGTACTTCGGCAGATACGTCACGCCGGCGAGGCGAAGCGCGAGGTCGCTGAAGAAGAGGGCGTGGTTGACGACGAGCACGTTGGCCGTCTGCATGCGTCGCTTGGCCGCCTGCCAGTGACAGGCTTTGAAGAAGCGGCAGCGCTTGCCCATGCAGTTGCCGGCCTCGGCCCGGGCGTGCTCCCAGACGCGCATGTCCGGCAGGATCGGCAGGCTCCCGACGTCGCCGTCGTTCGTCTCGCTGGCCCAGGCTTCGAGGTCGGCGAGCGACGAACGTTCCTGCTCACTGGCAAACAGCGACGACTGCCTTCGCGAGGCCGAGTCAAGCCGACGCAGGCAAAGGTAGTTGCCGCGACCTTTGACGAGGACGGCCGTGAACTCCTCGCCCGTCGCAGCACGCAGCAGCGGCACGTCCTTGTCGACGATCTGCTCCTGCAGGGCGATCGTGTGCGTCGAGACGACGACACGCTTCTTGCGCTTCGCGGCAGCTTCGATCGCCGGGAGCAGGTAGGCGAACGACTTGCCCACGCCCGTCCCCGCCTCAGCCAGCAGCGTCTGCCCGTTCCGCAGCGCCCCGTCGACCGCACTGGCCATCGCGACCTGCTGCGGGCGAGCCTCGTAGTTGTCGCCCAGACGGCGCGCCACCGCCCCGCCCGGCGCAAGCCGCTCGGCAAGATCAGGCGTGGTCGCGGCGTCGTCCGACACGGCAGCGAGTGTACGGGTGGCGTCAGGGTTGCGCTCTGCTCAGGCGTCGAATGATGATCAGGTCGTCTCGAACGGTCGCGAACAAGCCATGCCATTCGTCACGTGTCTCAACGGCGGCAAGGACTCGATCTCGCACGTAGCTCGGCGACTTCGGCTTCAACCGGAAGAGAATCAACCCGGCGGGGTTCGAGCGGCCGTCGCGAAAGGTCATCGCCGCAAAGTCGGTGTCGAATGTCAGTAGAAGACGCTCGTCGCGTTGCGCGATGGCGAGCACGTCCAAGTCTGAGATGCCGGGCGAGTCTGTTCTGATCCACTTGACGTCGTGACCGTTTTGGATCAACGCCTCCACGGCGGGTCGTGGGACATTTTCGTCAGCGAGCATCCGCATCATGTCCGTAGGTAGTCACGTGCCTGTCGTCCCTCGGTCTGCTTGAGAAAATGAGCAACTATCGGATGCTTTGGAGGGGAAGGACACGCTCCTCCTCTAACCGCTCACGAGCGAAAACGAGGCACGCTCGGACATCGTCGGGTTCGACGCCGGGATAGCTGTCAACGACATCATCCGTCGACCAGCCGTTGGCGAGCAGATCCAGGATGAATTCCACTGTCAGCCGGGTCCCTCGGATGACCGGCTTCCCGGCTTGAATGTCCTCTCGTGCTTCGATGCGATCCACGCGTCCACTCTACCCTATCTTCGCCCGACGCAGCCGCAGGGCGTTGCCGAGGACGCTGATGTCGGAGAGGGCCATCGCGCCGGCGGCGATTTCGGGTTCGAGGAAGCCCGCGGCTGCGATGGGGATGGCGGTGACGTTGTAAATGAAGGCCAGGAACAGGTTCTGCTTGATCACGCGCATTGTCCGGCGGCTCAGCAGCAAGGCGGCCGGGACGTCGGTGAGGCGGTCGCTCATGAGCACGACGTGACCGGCCTGTTTGGCGGCGTCGGTGCCGGCGGCGAGGGCGATGCCGACGTGGGCGGCGGCGAGGGCAGGGGCGTCGTTCACGCCGTCGCCGACCATCGCGACCCGGCGGCCATCGGCCTTGAGCTTTTCAATGACGGCCTGCTTTCCGTCAGGGCGGACGTCGGCGTGGATGGTTTCGATACCGAGTTGCCGGGCGATGGCTTCGGCGGCTTCGTGGCGATCGCCGGTGAGGAGTTGGACGTTGAGGCCGCGATCGCGGAGGTGGCGGACGACGTCGGCGGCATCGTTGCGTGGGGCGTCGCGAAGTTCGACATAGCCGACGGGTTGCCCGTCGAGGGCGATGTGGGCGATCGTGCCTGAGGCATCCGCGACTGGCGTCGCGGCGTCGATCAGCGAGGCGTGTCCGACAGTGATGCGTCGGTGTTCGACGATTGCCTCGACGCCGAGGCCTGGGTGGTTGGTGAAGTCGGTGGCTTCCGACAGCTCGATCTGCTGATCGCGTGCATTCGCGACGACCGCGGCGGCCAACGGGTGCTCGCTGGACTGCTCGGCCGATGCGGCGAGACGCAGTAGCTCTCGTTCGTCGACGTCGCTGGTTGCAACTACGCGTGCAACCGTCGGCGAGCCCGTCGTGAGTGTGCCGGTCTTGTCGAAGACGACTGTGTCGACGGCCGCGGCGTTCTGGATGGCGTCGATGTCGCGAAGCAGGATGCCGCGTCGCGCACCGCGGCCTGTGCCGACCATGATCGCCGCCGGCACCGCCAATCCGAGGGCACACGGGCAAGCGATGATGAGCACGCTGCACGTTGCCCGGGCCGCATCGCCCCAGACGCCGGGCGTCGCTTTGTCGCTGGCGAACCCGAGCACGAGCCACGCGGTGGCTGTCAGTGCGGCAATCACGAGGACGACCGGCACGAAGATCGCCGAGATCTGATCCGCCAGCTTCTGCACGGGCGGGCGAGAGGCTTGGGCCGTCTCGACGAGCTTGACGATCGACGCGAGCGTCGTCTCCGACCCTGCGGCCGTGATGCGGACGACGAGCGAGCCTTCGCGATTGACGCTGCCGCCGACCACGGTGTCACCCGCGGCCTTTGCGACGGGCATGGGTTCGCCGGTGAGCATCGATTCGTCCACCCCGCCGCGGCCCGACTCGACGGTGCCGTCGGCGGGGACGGTCATCGCGGGCTTCACGAGGACGCGATCGCCCGGGCGGAGGGTGTCGGCGGGGACTTCCTCGGCCTCGGGGGCACGGATGGTGAGTGAGAGGCGTTTGCGTGCGGGTCGGTCGGGACCCGAAGCTTCCGCTTCGGTGTCGGGTGGAAGGCGCAGGGCTGTTTGTGGCGCGAGGTCGAGCAGGGCGCGGATGGCGTCGCCGGTCTTGTCGCGGGCTCGGGCTTCGAGCCAGTGGCCCAGCGAGATGAGCGTGAACAGTGCTGCCGACTCGGCGAAGTAGAGCTCCGCCAGAGGCCAGCCGAGCAGCAGGTGGCCGACGAGCGCGACGGCGGAGTAGCCGTAGGCCGTCCCACCGCCTAGTGCGATGAGCGTGTCCATGTTGGTCGTGCGACGCTTCGCTGCGCGCCAAGCGCTGGCGAAGAACGCCCGGCCTGCGATGAGCATCACGGCGGTGCCTGCGACGACGCCGACCCACGTCATCCACGTCGTGCCGGCGTGGTCGTGGCCGCCCGTCAGGAGCACGGTTCCCCAGTGCAGCGACTCGGCGGGCACCCAGAGGACCAGGCCGATGATGGCACGCCATTTCCACCGCTCGGCGGCGAGTCGGGCTCGTTCCTGCTGGGCGTGACGATCGCTCGCCTGCGAGACGAGTGTCGCCGCATCGTCCGCAGGCCTGGCCGGGAAGCCGGCGTCGCTGATGGCGTCGGCCACCGCATCGATGCGCCGCGCGTCGTCGAGGTCGACTTGTGCCCGGCCGTTGGCGAGGTCGATCGTGATCTCACGGAGACCGTCGATGCGCTTCGCCGCCCGGCTGACGTTGGCGACGCAGCTGGCACAGTGCATGCCTTCGACGAGCAGTTCCGCCATGCCGATTTCTACGTCGGACAAACGCGTTACGCTCACCGCATGCACGGACCGCCACGGCGAGGAGTGATTCGGTGGATCATGACGATCGTGCTGCTCGTCACGCCGCTGTTCGCCGTGGTCGACTTCGGCTTCGGCAACAACCTCCGTGCGCCGGGGCTGGAGACGCTCGGCGTGAGCGTCAGTTGGAAGGTCGTCTACTACGTCGGCATCACCGGTCTGGGCGTGCTCGCACTGTGGCTCCCGGCCGCTGCTGCACCGCTGAGCGTCCTGGAGGCGGGAGCGAACGTGATCGTTGCCGTGTTGATGGTCGTTCTGCCGTACGACCAGTTGCTCGACAACGCTCACAGCGGCGGCCCGCTGGTCGTTCCGGACCTGCCTCTGACAGCGATGTTCATCTCTGCGGGTGTGGGAACGCTTTCCCTGATGTCGTTCCGGTCCAAAGGCTTCCTCGGACATGATCGAGGCAGCGCGCTAACCGACATCCGTCAGGCGATCGGTGACCGATGAACAGATGATGCTTAGCGGTGAGCGCCAGCGAGCCCTTCGCACGGGGCACGTTGGCACTCACCCCTAAGCAAGCTCGACCGAAGTCGAGTGAACGCGATGACTGCGACCACCTACTCCTTGTCTTTGAAGTAGTCCCCGTTCTTCTCGATGAACGAAGACCACTCCGCCGGCAGGTCTTCCTGCGGGAAGATGGCCTGCACCGGGCATTCGTCGACGCACAGGCCGCAGTCGATGCAGACGTCGGGGTCGATGTAGAGCTGTTCGGCCGAGTCGAAGTCATCGGCGTCGCCGATGGGGTGGATGCAGTCGACGGGGCAGACCTCCACGCAGCTGGTGTCTTTGGTACCGATGCAGGGCTGGGCGATGACGTGGGGCATGAATGTCGCTCGTGTCTGTTCTGGCGGATGCTAAGAGCTAGCGGCGAGCCTGCGACGGTGCCGCAGACCATTTGAATCGTTGCGGATTATTGATGCGGCGCCGCTCCCGTTGTCGGACCTGATATCGGCCCCGATTTATCCGTTCGCACGCGGCGAAGAGGTGGTAGACTCCCCGCTGCAAACGCCGTACCCGACCGCGGAATCGTGTCGACGTTGCGACGTGGTTCGGTTACCAAATCCATGGGCTCCATGCAGTTAACACAATCGGCAGGCATGCGGATGGAGCAGCGGCAGCTGCTCACGCCCCGCATGATCCAGTCGATGGAGATCCTGCAGATGCCGCTGACGGCGCTGGAGGAGCGCATCGATCAGGAGCTCGAAAAGAACCCCGTCCTCGAAGTCGCAGAAGCCCGAGTCGACCGCGACGAACTGCCGCGGGACGACAGCGTTCGCGAGGAGAACCAAGCTCTCGACCTCGACACACGCGACGAAGCCAGCGCCGAAGACTTCGCCCGCCTTGATCGCATCAGCGACTACCTCGAGAACGAGGAGTTCAGCCCCAGCTACGAACGCACCGGCGGCTATGACGTCCACGGTCCGAGCACCGGCAGCTACGCAGGCGAACGCGACGCCAAGCTCGACGCGATGAACAACACCGCCTCGCGTGGGGCGTCGCTGGACGAGCATCTGCTGGACCAGTGGAGCCTGATCGACCACTGTTCCGCCAACGCCGGCAAGGCCGACAACGTCTGCCGGGCTGGTCGCATCCTCATCGGCTACCTCGACGATCGCGGTTACCTGCCGATGTCGGTGGCCGAGGTGCGCGACGACGCGCTGTCGCGTGGCCGGACGAGCGACGTGCCGGAGATGGCCGACTTCGACGAGGCGTTCAAGCTCATCCGAAGGCAGCTCGAGCCGGCGGGCGTCGGAGCGACGTCGCTTTCAGATTGCCTGCTCCTCCAGCTCGACGCGCTTGCCAACGACGTGGAGACGGCCGAGGGGCACGATTTCGAGTTAGAGCGTCAACTCGTCACCACGTTCCTGAAGGACCTGGAGCAGAACCGCTACCCACAGATTGCCAAGAAGACCGGCCGAAGCATCGCGACCCTGCAAGCGGCAGTGAAGCGCCTCGGCCGACTCCATCCGCACCCGGGCAAGCTGATCGCGCCAGACGAAGCCCCGCCGATCACGCCCGACGCGACGATCCGTTGGGACGACGATCTGAAGGACTACGACGTCACGATGGCACGGGACCCGGCGCCTGACCTGCAGATCCGCTCGCTTTACAAGAAGCTCCTTCGTCAAAGCCGCAACGGCACCGAGCTCAACGGCCACGACGAGCCGGCCGACGACGACAACGAAGCCGTCGGTGAGCCTTTGAAGAACAAGGACGAACGCAAGCAGCTCCGGGACTTCCTCGGCAACAACGTCCGCAACGCCCGCTGGCTCATCGAGTCCATCGAGCAACGCCGCGGCACGATCGAGCGCGTCATCCGCAAGGTGCTCGAGCACCAGCGTGACTTCTTCGACAAGGGGCCGGAACACCTCAAGCCGCTGCCGATGATCGGCGTGGCGGAAGAGCTGGGCATCCACGTCGCCACCGTCAGCCGAGCCGTCAGCGAGAAGTGGATCGACACGCCTCGCGGCCTCTTCCCTCTCCGCCGCTTCTTCTCCGGCGGCACGACCACCGAAGACGGCCAGGACATGAGCTGGGACGCGGTGAAGGAGAAGCTCCGCGCGATCATCGAACGCGAAGACAAGGCCAAGCCGCTCAACGACGACGAGATCGTCGTCAAGCTCGACGAACAGGGCATCGAACTCGCCCGCCGCACTGTCGCCAAGTACCGCAAAATCCTCGGCATCCCAACGGCCCGCCAGCGACGCACGTTCTGAGGGGCATCGGGGCTCAAATTTGGGTCCAGCCCACTATAATCACGAGGACGGGCAGCGTGAGCAGGTAGTAGAACGGGACCCAGGTCTGGACAATCGTCTTGGTGCGGTCGCCATACCGGCGACCAAGCGGCGCAGCGAGGAGGTAGCAGAGCAGCAACACCAGCGGGTAGAGCGTGCCAACCCAGAGAAACGCGAGGAAGACGTAATCACCGAAGCTCATCACGTGATCCTGCTCCCGGTGGCCGGCAAACGACATGATGTTGGCCAACAGGCATCCCGGGTACAGCAGCGGGGCCGCGTACATCGTTGCACCCTGAGCGAGTGTCTGCCCGGCGCTCTCCGGCGGATCGGGCAATTCGATCTGTAGACGCTCTTTCATCGTCTGAAGCCGGATTGGGTTTGTTGTTAGGCTCGTCGCAGTCGGATCGGCCCCTTCGCCGTCGACGGATCCACCACGCGGCCGCCCTGCGTGATGACGATCTCGCCGCGGACGACCAGTCGGCGAGCCGCCTGTCGGGCCGGTTCCATCAGTCCGCGCCAGTCGTCTGGCCGGACGACTTTCGCCGCCTCGCTCGGGCAGATCGTTGCGCCGCGCTGGCGCTGGTTGAGCAGGTCAAGGATGGCTCGCTCAAGTTCATCGTTGACGGGATCGTGTCGCTTTGCCGCCCGTCGGCAGGCATCGGAGCAGTAGCGGACGTTCTCCCAGTCGCGTTCCCACTTCTTGCGCCACTCGATCGTCCGGCCGCACTGATGGCAGGGCTTGGTCGGCTTAGCGGGCGATCTAGGCACGGAGGAACTGCGTCCAGCGGCCAACGACCTCACTGAGCCGCAACTCGGACGCAAGCCGAAGGTGGTCGGCCAAAGCGGACATCGGAAGATCGGGAAGCACACTGCTCTGGGTGGCAACCGCATAGGTCTCGCTACCAGGGTCGAGAAGTCGGATTTCGATGGCGTTGCTCGACACCTTCCATCGCCATAACTCGCCGACGCCCATCGCGGCGAAGATGGGCTCACGCGGGATCGACGTTGACGTTTTGTCCACCTCAATTACGAGGTTGGGCGGCGAGTGAATCGCGAGATCGAGTTCCTCTGCCTCAGGCGGAGGGACCGTATCGTCGGGATTGATGTAGAAACCCTCGTCCGGCTCTGTGCCCTTCAGCAGGTCTTCCCGCATCAGTGTCGTCCCGCCGATGCGGTCATAGGGGACCTCCCGGACGATGAGATACTGCGTAAGCAAGTCAGCGAGCGTCGACTTGCGGCGGTCGTGTCCGATGCTGATCGGCGGCATGATTTCGAGCGTCCCGTTGTCGTAGGTCATGCGAGTTCCAGGACCCGCATCCTCGCCGAGCTGCAGGTACGACTTCCACGACACGCCGTGAAGAACCGTCGACGTCGGCTGGTCGAGGGTCAGACCCATGACGAACATCCTACCTCAGTTTCCGTCGCCCAACACCGTCAGTTGCAACCGTCGGCTGACGTCGCGGCCGTCGGCTTCGCCGGTGATTTGCGGAACGCTGACGTCGTCGAGGCCCGGGGCAGCGCCGATCCAGGTCTTGTCGTCGAGCTTGCTGACTTTGCGCGTCGGCGGATCGGCGAGCGGGACGAGGTCTGGTGCGTCGTCACCGTCCCAGCGGTTGAGCACGTTGTAGTACTGATCGCGCTGGGCTGGCACGTAGCCGGCGTCGCGGATGAGGCGGCAGAGCTCGCGAACGCCCAGGTCATAAGTCGTGCCCGCGGCGCTGACGACGTTCTCTTCCATCATTGCGCCGCCCATGTCGTTGGCTCCGTAGTAGAGCGCGAGCTGGCCGACCTTCGGGCCCATGGTGACCCAGGAGCTCTGCAGGTTTTCGATGTTGTCGAAGTAGAGACGGCCCAGGCCGAGCATGCGGAGGTACTCGGTCGCGCCGGCGGATCGCACGACGCGGCCGCGGGCGACGTCTGGGTGCTCCATCGTGTCGAAGTCGCCGTGGATGGTTGGGTCGTACTCCCTCGCCCGGCCGAGCGGGACGTTCTCGCGTTGGAATGGCCAGTGGATAAACGCGCCGTATCGGCCGGGGTTGTCGCTCCACGTCTTCGGCCGCGGCGACTTGGCGAAGACGCCCGGCATGTGCTCCTCAGCCGCGGCCTGGGCTTCGTCGAGGTCGACTTCGCCTGCCAGACCGCGGGCGTAGTCCTGCATCAGCCGCAGCCGGTTCATGTGCTCGATGCGGTCCGGCGTCGTCTCGATGTGCCCCATCATCATGGTGCACGACGAGCCGAGACCTTCTTCGTGGGCGACCCGCATGACGCGAAGCCAGTCGTCGGCCGAGGCCTTGATGTGGCCGATCTTGTCTCGGACGCGTTCCGGGAAAATCTCGCCGCCGCCGCCGGGAATGGTCATCAGGCCCGCATCGACGAACTGCTTGATGATCTCGCGGACGTCTCTGCTCCAGAACCGCTCGAACTCGATGAATTCCGGCGGGCTGAAGGCGTGGATGTGGATCGTCGGATACTCACGCCGGATGAACTGGAGTAGGTCGGTGTAGTACTCGATCGGCAGGCGATCGTTCATACCGCCCTGCATCAGGATCTGTGTCCCGCCGATGGCGAGGAGTTCCTCGATCTTCTTGCCGATCTGGGCGTGCGTGAGCGTGTAGCTGTCGCCGTCCTCGTGGTCGCGTCGGAAGCCGCAGAACGTGCACTTGCTTGTACAGACGTTCGTGTAGTTGATGTTCCGGTCGACGATGTACGTGCGATAGTCGACCGGATGCCGACGGTCGACGATCTGCGTGGCCCAGTCGCCCAGATCGTGCATCGAGGCGTTCCGCACGAGCGCGTAGGCCTCCGCGTCGGTCAGGCGACGATGGCCCGCGACGACGCTGGAGACGTCGATGTCATCGAGCGGGATGGTCTGAAAGGGCAGGTCCGCCATGCTGCTTTCAGTATACGATGAAACCTCTGACACGAGCCGTCTTTCAATCGAGTTGACAGTTGGTCACAGCGCGGCCTTCAGCTTCTCAAGGAGCGTGGCAAGGTCGTCGTGCAGCATGACGGGGGCATTGACGACCAGGACCGGACCAGCGAATCGCGCTGACGCCGTGGTCCCGCCGTTGGTCGTCCACCAAGCGGGCTGGACGGTGGAATGAACCAGATCGAGTAGTTCCCCGCGCGCAGCGAGCTGCGGCGTGCTAGTCGCAGCACGCATGTTTGGACCACCACCGCCTCCACCAAACCCGCCACCGCCAGACTGTGCCACAGCCGTCTGCTGCTCAGGCAGAGCCGTCCGCTGCTCAATGTCGCGACCGATCGCTTCCACGATGCCGGTCACGTCGTAGGTCCGTGTCGTTTGACTCTTATGCGTTGCCGCTTCCGTCGTGGTGACGTGGAGGACGGGTCCATCGAGGTAGCTCGTCACGCTCGCGAAGCCCGCTCCAACATCCGCAAACAATGTGCGGAGGGCCTGACGGACGGTCGTCTCAGTTGGAAGGTCAAACTCGACTGTCGAATCGCGGGCGATGCCGGCAAGCTCTAACTCGGACCACGAAACCTGGACGTGCAGATCATCAATCTTTCGCAGGCGCTCGATTGCCTCCTCGAACGACAGCTCGCCTGACCAGGCTTCGCCGATGGTTCCCTCGTTCAATGCCTTCGTAATCGCCTCTGTCGGCGGGGCGATGTCGGCCTTGGTTGGAACCGACGAGACGACCAACACGAGGAAGGAAGCGATGATGAATTGACGCAGGCTCATGCTGCACAGAGTAACAGAACGTTCTCATATCGTTCAGCCATGAAGGTCAGTGTCTTCAACACCAAGCCGTACGACCGGCAGTTCCTCGGCCGGGCCAATGGCGATCGGCACGAGTTGCTGTTCCTCGACCCGCGGCTCATGCCGGAGACCGCGCCGCTGGCTGACGGGTCGGAGGCGGTCTGTGCGTTCGTCAACGACGACCTCGGCAGGGCGACGATCGAGCGTCTGGCCGAGGGCGGCGTGAAGTTCGTCGCGATGCGGTGTGCCGGCTTCAACAACGTTGACCTCGACGCCGCCAAGCAGCACGGCATCCGCGTCGCCCGCGTCCCGGCCTATGCACCGGCGGGCGTGGCGGAGCATGCCGTCGCGCTCATGCTCGGGCTCAATCGTCGGCTTTACCGCGCGTACAACCGTGTTCGTGAGGGCAACTTCGCCCTGGGCGGACTGCTCGGCTTCGAGATGCACGGCAAGACGGCCGGCGTTGTCGGGACCGGCAAGATCGGTGCGGCCTGCGCTCGCATCCTGCTCGGCTTCGGCATGAAGGTGCTCGCCTTCGACACGCAGCCGAGCGACGAGCTCACCAAAGCCGGCGTCGAGTATGTCGAGCTCGACGACCTGTTACGCAACAGTGATGTCATCACGCTCCACGTGCCGCTGATGGAGCAGACGCACCACATGATCGACCGGCGTGCACTTGGCCTGGTGCGGAAGGGCGTCATGCTCATCAACACCAGCCGCGGCGGGCTCATCGACACCGACGCCGCCATCGCTGGCTTGAAGGACGGCACGCTCGGCAGCCTCGGCCTCGACGTCTACGAAGAGGAAGACGGCCTCTTCTTCGAAGACCACTCGTCGGCCATCATGGGCGACGACACGTTCGCCCGGCTGCTGACCTTCCCAAACGTCCTCATCACCGGCCATCAGGCCTTCTTCACCGAAGAAGCGATGACCAACATCGCCGGGACGACGATCGACAACCTCAACGCCTTCGCGACCGACGGCCGCAGCGACAACGAGGTCGGCGGATCCTGACGACGCTCAGTTCGCCGACACCGCGGCTGGCGGGGCGTCGCTGAGGATGAGCGGCAGGCCGGACAGGAAGTCGCCCGAGTCGCCGAGGTGGATTGTCTGCTTCGGACCCTCGACGCCATCGAACGTGCCGTCGTCGTCGGTGATCGTCGCGAAGAGTCGGAACCCGCCTGCGGGCAGATCGCTGCGTGCGAGTTCCGCCAGCCACACCTGCCGGCCGTCGACATTGCCGGCACGCTGGAGATCGACTTCCATCGGCGCCGCACCGTCGTTCGACACGATCGCGATCGACGCCGCATCGCCTTCGTGCTTGTGATCGTCCGTCACCGCAGCGAAGACGAGAACACGGCTGTCGAGCGGATCGTCGCGGACCCAGAGCGTCGCGGAGAGGTCGTCCGGCCCGCCGTACCAGCGGGTGGTGTCCGGGTGCTTCTCGTTCGGGTTGACGACCTGGTCGGCACCGAGGACGGCGGCAGGGGGCAGGTGCTCCCAGCTCTGCGAATCGCCGGGCTTTGCATCGCCGAGCCCGGGAATCGGGGCGATGAGCTGCATCGGCCAAGTGCCCTGGGTGATGGTCTGGCCGTCGCTGTCGACGAGGCGAAGGCTGAGTCGATTGACCGGCGGCTCACCGGCTGCAAGGGCGACCTCGTTCGGCCCGCCGAAGCGGAAGTCGAAGCCGCTCGATCCGCTCAACACGACGCCGCACAGAACGTTGACGCCTTTCTTCAGGTCGGCCGAGAACTGGTGATCAGCGAGCGTGCCGTGCCGGTTGCCGGTCTCCATCGTGTCGTAGACCGGCTCGCCGTTGACGTACCAGCTCATCCACCAGTCGGCAGCGGCGCCGAGGTTCACGCTCGTGTCGGTCGGGCTTTCGATGATCGCGTACACGACGGCCGGCCGTCGCTCGCGAGCGCCGGCCAAGGCGTTGAGATCGACCCGCTTCCCAGGCTCGGCCGAGACCGTGCGACCCTCGACGCGTTCGCTCTCGACACCCGGGAGCACGCTTGGAATCGACTGCCGCAGCAGCGGATTGTCCATCACGCGTTCGGCGTCCGCGTCGGTAAAGACGAGCCACTGGACAGGCATCTGCAGCGGTACGAGCGTCTGGGCCGACTCGATCTCGAAGGTGACCTGCGAAGGCTCGTCGAGGCGAACCGGCTTGGACGACGCGTCGAGCGTCAGCTCCGTCTGGCTCCCCGTCTCGATTTCGAGACGCCCTGTGCCCTGGACACCGTCCAGCGCATCGACATCCACCCGCAGCGTCGTCTTGCCCCCGACGAAGACGGCTGGAGCCGAGGTTTCGAGCGCGAGCAGCGGCTCGACGAATCGGACCTCGGCAGCATCGCCCGCCTGGTCCCAACTGACATAGATCGGATTGGCAGACACCTCGAAGGTGACTTCCGTCGGCGAGATGCGTGAGACGTCGATGGCATTGCCGTACATGTCCAGTGCCGACACGTCACCAGCGACGGCTGCGTCCTGCAGGCGAAGCATCAGGCTCGCGACGCCCGGATTCGTCTTGAAGAGCACCATCGTCCGGCGTTCGCTGCTGCCGGATCGTCCGTCGAAGAGGTATGCCTCCACGCCTGCGTCCGGAGCTTCGACGATCCGAGAGAAGTCGGCGTTGCGGAGCTGTCGAACGAGGTTGCGGTACGTCAGCACGCTGGCGAGCGGCTGGTTGTGCTCTCCGCGGTCGATCTTCTGCGTCATGCCATAGCCGGCCGTCTTCAGTGTGCCCTCCATGAACAAGCGGAAGTAGTAGAGGCTCGGCATGCCTTCGCTCATTGCGTAGACCTGCTTCTCGACGGCCGTTCGTGCCTGCTCTTCGATGCCGGCGACGTTGGTCGCGTTGAAGCCGCTCTCGGTTTCGAGATATGGCTTGGCGAGTGCTTTCTCGACATCGCCTGAAGCGTGGTCACGCACGGCGTGGACCTGTCGCTCGTAGGCCTCGCGCTCCGCCTCGACGCCCGGTCCGTGACCGTGGTAGGCCCAGACGTCGAGCTTGTCGGTATTGATGAGGCTGACGATCTCGCGGGCACGCCGATC
The DNA here is from genome assembly GCA_038746835.1 of Planctomycetota bacterium. Classification (NCBI taxonomy): domain Bacteria; kingdom Pseudomonadati; phylum Planctomycetota; species Planctomycetota bacterium. The sequence goes on from JBCDKH010000011.1 coordinate 24,267, forward strand.
ACCGATGTCGGTGTGGAAGCAGAGCCCGCCGTTCATCACCAACGCGCCGCGTTCCGGATCTGCAGCGCGAATGGCGTCGAAGGCCATGTGGTAGCTCTCGACGTACTGCTCCGTCGAATCTCCGTAGAAGAACGGCAGGTCCGGCTCGTTGCCCAGCTCGAAGAAGGCGATCTGTCCCGGTCCGGTACCGGCGAACTCGGCGGCGAGGTTGGCAAAGCCGTCGATTCGCTTCTGGCGATCCTCTTCGAACGCAGCGCCGTCCAAGCGCCAGTTGTCCGGAAACGCGATGTAGGCCGAACGCATGCCACGCTCTTCCAGCATCGCAAGGCCGACTCTGGCCTTGTCCACCGGCATGATCTGTCTCTCCCGTGCGCCGGGAATGTTGCGGATGATGTCCACGCCCATCAGGTCGAAGTAAGCCATCGACAGCGGATTGTCGAAGGGGATGATGTTCCCGTTCGCCGCATCGAGGCCGAACCAGTACTCGTCGTCGCTCTGTGCCCGAGGCAGCGATCGTGGCCCGTCGTCGATCACGCCGAGGTGGATCGGAAGGCTCAGCAGTTCGCGCTCGCCGATGGTCACGTCGAGCGTCGCGTAGTACGGGCCAAGCGGCCAGTCGCTGGTTTCGAAGGGCGTTTGAACCGTGGTCGTCGCGCTGGCATCGACCGTGGCTGTCCCGGACGACTCGTGCCAGGACTGTTCCTCGTCGAGGGATGCGATGCGGAGACGCCAGTCGATCGGGCGATCGATCCTGGCGAGGTTTTCCAGCGAGAGCGACGCGCCGGCACCGCCCTGCGGGAAAGCGAAAATGCCATCGGCCGTCTCGGCGACGAGCTCGCGTGCTCGAACGAGGCGTGGCCAGTACAGGTCGTCGCCCGTGCCGCGATAGCCGATGACGCGGACGCGTTTGACGAACAGCGTTTCGTTGGCACCCACGACGCGGACGTGCGGGCCGTCGCCGTCGAAGTCGACGCTGTCTGCTGCTGCCTGAAGCGTTCGCCAGTTCGAGGTGTTGCCCCAACCGCTTCGGGCGACCTTCAGGCCGTCTTCCCTCATCACTTCGATCTGAACGCCGGCCCAGGTCGGAAGGTGGTATTCGACGAAGACGTCGACCGCGACGTGCGACTGATCGAGGAAGGCCTTGTCGGTGACGACCAGCGGGAAGTGCCGCATCCATTGCCGCTCGTCAGCACTGCGGGACGCCCCGAACGCGCGAACGTTGTCTGCCTTGGGAAACTTGGCGAGCCCGGGCTTGGGTATCTTGCCGAACGCCGCCAAGCCGTCTTCGTCCGCCCGGCCGCCGGTGAAGTCGACCTCGACCACGTCGATGCCCGGCACGGCGCGTAGCTCGTCGAGCGGCATCGTCGACCACGACCCGTCGGCTGCGAGCGCCTTCGGGGCGAATAGGAGGGCGGCAAGTGCACACAACGGCCAGAGCGCTTTGCGCACGCTGGCGAAGGAAGTCGGGGAGCTGGGCATTGGTGCGGTGGTCTGAAGGGCGGAGGCCGACAGCGGTCCGACAATTGTGTGCCCAAATTGGTCACTTTTCAAGTCGCATGGCGAGCGAATGCTGTGTTCATGGCCTGCCGACGATGCCGCTCGGGTTGGCGAGCGGCATCTCGACTGATCCGACGTCTGCCCTTGATGAACGGAAGAACTCGTGCCAGAATGAGCCATTCGGTTCCAAATCGGGCACAGATCAGGTCGCCGCTGCCCGTAGCGATGACCGACGCGGCCGAATCCACTTCGTTCCGACGCAATGCACAACGTTCCGACTTCGATCCGTCCCGCTACCGATCCCGCAGTGCGATGGGTCGTTCCTCAGCCGGGCGAGTCAGCAGATGTGGCGATTGCGCACCTGCTCGAAGCGCTGTCGGATGCCCCGCACCGTGTCATCGGCCTGGGTCCGAAAGGTCCGGGACCCGATGGGACCTGGCTGCTGCAAGCGTCGATCGTGCTGCCGAGCAGGACGACGCTCGTACTGGCCGGTGCGTGTGTCGTGGCTGCGCCGGACATGCGGCGGCCGATGTTGACCAACGCTGTCCGCCATCAACTCGAAGGCCATGACGAGCAGATCAGCGTCATCGGCGATGGCCGCAGCAGCTTCGACGGTCAGGCCGACCGTCCGCCGCGTGGGTCCAACGGCATTCACTTCTGCGGCGTGCACGGCCTGTCGGTCAGCGGCATCCGCATCGGCCGAACCTCTGGCTGGGGACTGCGCATCGAAGACGTCACCGATGTCCACGTTCGGGACATCAACTTCTTCCAGGACGGCAATCACCCGTGGCAGGACGGCGTCCACATCAATGGGCCGGCCGAACGCGTCGCGATCAACGGCGTGACGGGCGTGTTCGGCGACGACGTCATCGCCGTCGACTCGGCGCTGTGTCAGAACCGGACGGGCGGACCGATTCGCGGCGTTGCAGTGTCGAACGTCGTCGCCCACAACATCCACGGAGCCGGTATCGTGCGGACGATCGCCGCGAAGGACAGGCCGTTGGAGTCGGTCCACTTCAGCAACCTGACGCTCGTCAACACGCCCGGCAAGGGCTCCGACGCCGCCATAAAGCTCGGCTGGGACGGGGGCAAGCAGATCCGCGACGACTGGGAGTGGCCAACGGCTGACGAACACAAGGACATCGTCATCGAGAACGTCAACGTCTACGGCTGGGGTGGCCCGGTGATCTGCGCGTATCACCCAATGCGCAACGTCACGATTCGCAACCTCACTGCGGAGCACACCGGCCCGCTGTTTTTCAACCTGGAGCACGAGATCAAAGGGCTGACGCTCGAACGCGTCCGCTCCCGATTGCTTGCCGAGTCGCAGGCTCAGCTGAACACCGGCTTTCTCGAAAAACTCGTCAAGGGCGAGGTCTACACGCTGGGCGGCGAGTACACGGCACGCTTCCTCGAGAGCGATCTCGCGGCGATCACGTTCAATCACGCCAAGTGCCACGACATCCGCTTGCGTGACATCGCGCTCGACTGCGTCGGGACCGGTGACGGCAATGCAAGCTGGGCGACGGCGCTTGCCGCGATCTGTGGTGCGACCGTCTCGAACTTGCGAACCGACGACGTGCGAATCCGCGGCTACGCCCACGACTGGCGGGTCGAATCCGACGCGACCGTCAGCTCGAGTGATGTGTCATCGGACGGCTGGTCGCCATCGTCGATTCCGGCGTAGTCAACGTGCGAGCCGCCTCTGTCTTGTTTGGTGGCACGCAACAACGGCGAAAAAGAAGCACGCCAGCCGATCGGGCTGACGTGCCTCTTCTGCGTTGGGTCAAAGCGGGACGCTAAGAATCAGAGCGGGCCGCCCGGCTTCTGGGTCCAGAGGCGGTTGTCCCAGACGATCAACTCGACTGCGTTGCTGGGGTTCCTCTTGAAACGGATGTCGCCGACGCGGTGGTTGCTGGCGTGGCCGTCGAGGTAGACGAAGTTGGACGAGGGGTTCTCGTCATCGCCGTGCTGGAACGACGTCTTGAGCAGACCCCAGTCGGTCGAGCCCTCGCCGAGCAGGAACAGCTCCGAAGCCCCCTTGCGACCGAAGCGACCGATCTTCTCGTCGCCCCACTGGAGTCCGTACGGCCAGACCATGTCCTGTAGGGCAAAGGCCGTTCGGCTGTGGAGGTTGTTGTGCGTGGTGTGCCAGCCCCACTGTCCGTTGATTGCGTACTGGGTGAAGATGCCACCGGCACCTGGTTCGGTGTCAAGGTACGTCTCTTGTGCCAGGCGTCGGTCACCGCCGGTCGAGCGGTAGATTCGGCCAGCCACCGTCGAGCCGTTGATCTCTGTCGCGATGGCGTCGAGCCGAGCGACGGGCACGTTCTGGTCGACATATGTCGGCGAGGCAGGGCAGGTCAGAATCTCAGCCGTGCGGACGTTGTTGAAGGGACCGCCACTGATCGACTCGACGGTTTCGGTCCGGTCGATATCGATGTAGCCGTTGTCGACGATTCGCGGCCACGCGATGTTCTGATACTGACCGCCGAGCGTCGGGTGCGGCCGGTAGGACGGCGGGAGCCGGCTGTCGTTGTCCATCGTGTAAGCGATGAACGCCATGCCGACCTGCCGGAGGTTCGACAGACACTTCGTTGTTCGAGCCGACTCTCGAGCCTTGCCGAGCGTCGGCAGCAAAATCGACACGAGCAGTGCGATGATGCCGATGACGACGAGCAGCTCGACGAGCGTAAAGCCCTTCCTTGTCTTGTTGTAGCGATTTTTCACTTGGGACCTCCTCAGTCGGTGGTGATGCAGTCAGTACTCGTGGCAGTGACGAAGCAACAAGACATCTAACCCGCGGTCGGGCGGATCAATGTCGGTTTGACGAGACGAAGTTGCGGCTCGTCGGCGAGTGAGCCATCGACCCGGCCGTGCAGCAGATCGAGCATTTCTTTGCCGAGCAGGTCGTTGTGCTTGTCGACCGTGAGCGCCGGAACTGACGCCTCGAACAGCGATTCCTCGCAAAGTGAGTGGACGTTGTCGTAGCCGCAGACGATGACGTCTTCGTTGGGCGTTTTCCCGAAAAGCCGGACGGCGGATGCGACGGCGTAGGTGTCGCGATCGCTAGCAACCATCAGGGCATCGACCTCAAGGCTCGCTCCGAACGCCGCCAGCAGACTTCCAGCGATGGCCTTCACGTGCGCGTCGAAAGCGTCGCGGTTGGTCATCGCAATCGAAGTCGGAATCGTCACCCGTTGAGGCCGATCGAGTCCTGCTGCCGCACACGCCTCGTCCGAGCCGGCGAGTCTGTTCCTCATCCAGTAGACGTCCGGCGAGGCACCCGACAGATGGGCTAGTCGGGTCTTCCCGTCATCGATCAGGGCCTGCGTGATGATGTTCCCGCCGTGTGTGTGGTCGGAAGCGACGCGATCGAATGCGGCGAACGACGGATCGCCACCGCTGGCGACGAGTCGCAGGTCGTGACGCTGAATCGCCTCGCACAGCTCGCACACCGCGGCAGTGTTCAGGCCGAAGACTTCCGGCACGAGCACGCCGAGCGGCTGCATCTGACTCAGTCGACGCAGTGAGTCGTCGGTGAGTTGGTCCGGATGGAGCGACAGCAGATTAAGGCCGGCCTCACTGATGGAACGACTCAGGTTGAGCGTGATGTACTGCGACCATCGCTGCCAGATCGCCGGCTCGTGCGTCGACACCGGAGGCGGCAGGATGAGGGCGGCCGTGCCGGTAAGGAACCCACGCGAGGGCTTGGCAACCATGATCCGTCGGCCGTCGCGGCGCAAAACGCCTTCGTCGATCAGTTGCATCAACGCCCGCCGGACCGTCGTGCGGTGGCTTGAGAATCGCGTGCTCAACATCCGCTCAGACGGAAGCGGGAAGGCATCGGTGAACTCCCCGGAATTCACGTGTTCCCTCAGCGCCTCAACCATTTCTCGCCGGCTGAGGCTTCCGCTGTCGTCGGATCGGGTGAGCGTGCTGCTTGCCATGCGACCGTTGTAACAGGAACCGAGGCCCAATACAGGTGAGCCGTCGGGCATTGTGGCACCAAAAGCTTGTATCGTCAAGATGTCAAGACGGATTTGTGCCCATTTCGGTTTCAAATCGAATGGGGCGTCGCATCGTTGCTTGCCGACCCGATCGATACCCTCGGCTTGGGCGATTCAGTGGTCTGTCGGCATCGCAAGCTGACGCACGGCGGACGCAGGATCATCGGCCTTGGTCACCGCAGACGTGACCGCAATGGCGGTGACACCGCTTTGCCAGACGGCCGGAGCGTTGTCGGACGTGATGCCGCCGATGGCGACCGTCGGGAGTCGATCGAGTGCGGCGGCTTCGTGGGCGAACTCCAGGCCAGGAAGAAAATCGCGTGGCTTGGTCGGGCTCGGAAAGACCGGGCCGACGCCGACGTAGTCTGCGCCGTCGCGCCACGCTGCTTCGACCTGATCGATGTCGTGCGTGCTGACTCCGACGATTTTGCTCGCCCCGACCAGCTTGCGGACCTCGCGGCACGGGAGGTCGCTCTGGCCGACATGGACGCCGTCTGCGTCGGCAAGCAGCGCGACGTCAGGGCGGTCGTTGACGATCAGCAGACACTTTCTCTCACCGCAGAGCGTGCGAAGTCGACGTGCTCGGATCAGAAGCTCGCCCGACGGCAGGTCCGGCTCGCGCAGCTGCAGCACGTCCGCTCCGCCGTCGATGGCGAGTTTCGACGTTTCGAACCAGTCGCGCCGGCAGAAGCTCTCGGTGATGAGGACGTAGACGCGAACGCCTGCGAATCGATCGCGTGGCCGGAGGGCGAGCGTGAGCCGTCGCTCCAGCTCGTAGGCGGCATAGCGAACCTGCTCGACCTCCGCGGCGGCTGAGGCATCGAGTGTTTTGAGCGTCTCCTCGACCACCCGCAGGGCCTCCGTCGTCCGCTTGCCCGCGGCGAGGGCGACCGCAGCGAGGTCTGGTCGATCGGCTTCAGCAGGCGTCGAGATGCGTGTGCCGACGTCACCTGGCGTGTCGCGATGTGTGATGGCGGACGCCTGCAGGTCACTTGTCGCCAATGCGAGTCGATGGCGGGCGGTCTTGGCAAGTTCGGACAGCTCTGCGTCGTCCAACGCGAATCGAGCGACGTCCTCCATCGTCCGCAGACCCTCTCGGCAGCGGTTCAGGTTCGCGTCGAGCATGCGGAGGGCGGCAGCCTGCACGCTGCAGGTTATGGGACGAAGCAGCCGATACGGCACCCATGGCATCGGCTACGACGGTCAAGAAGCGCACCCGGACGGCTCCACGCAACCTCAAGGACCGCCAGAAGACGCATTCCAAGGGCCTCAAGGCCGTCAAAAAGCGGGCACGGTCGCAAAAGCCAGGTGTGGTGGGCCAGATCAAGCCACGCCTTTACGATCCTGCCGGCGTGCCGGTGACCAATCAGATCATCCAGGGCGACTCGCTCGAGCTGCTCCAGAACGGACCCGCCGGTTGGGTCGACCTCGTCTTTGCCGATCCGCCGTTCAACATCGGCTACCTCTACGACGGCTACGAGGACCTTAAGCCGGCCGAGCAATACGTGAAGTGGTGCGGCGAATGGATGAAGGCCGTCCAGCACGCGCTGAAAGACACCGGCAGCTTCTTCCTGGCCATCGGCGACGACTACGCGGCCGAGCTTTGCGTCGAGGCCAAGAAGCTCGGCTTCACGATGCGGAACTGGATCATCTGGCACTACACCTTCGGCCAGCAGCCCAAGCACAAGTTTGCCCGCAGCCATACGCACATCCTCTACTTCACCAAGGACGCCAAGAAGTTCACGTTCAACGGCGACGACATCCGCGTGAAGAGCGCTCGCCAGACGATCTACAACGACCCGCGGGCCAGCAAGAAGGGCAAGCTGCCCGACGACACGTGGTACCTCCGGCCGCAGGAAGCTCAGGGCGATCTCTTCGAGCCCGACCAGGACGTCTGGAACGAAAGCCGCGTCTGCGGCACGTTCAAGGAGCGTGAAGGCTGGCACGGCTGCCAGATGCCGATCGCCGTGCTCGATCGCATCATCAAGGCCGCCAGCCATCCGGGTGACGTCGTGCTCGACCCGTTCAACGGCAGCGGCACGACCTGCCTGTCCGCGGCTTTGCTCGGCCGGCAGTACGTCGGCATCGAGCTCAACGAGGACTACGTCGAGCTCGCCCGGAAGCGTGTCGAACACGCCCTTGAAGGTGTCGAAGACCTCAAGGCCGCCAACGGCCCCGGCGCGACCAGCGGCACGTTCGAACTGGCCAAGATTCTCGAGCACGTCACCGACCCGAACCGCGCCAGCAAGGTGCAAACGGCAACCGACGCCCTCGGCCGCCCGCGCGTCGCCCGTCGGAAAAGGTCGGCGTAGCAATAATGTGATATTCCTGCAGTTTACTAATTCTATGCGTAGCCAGATTGTCGCATGGCACGCCGTTGGAATGCGATAGTGATTCCGTTACGGTCACCGAGGACAATTTGCGGTGATAAACATTCCGTGGGGAGTGTTTAGAATCACATTCTCGTAGGAGTTGCGATGAAACACAAGAAGAAATCTGTAGCAGCAGCGCTCGTCGCTGCTGTTGTACCTGTCAGTGTGATTTCAGCGTTCGAGACACAAATCGATTTCTCTGCGACCTTTAACACACGAATTACCGAGGGAAGAGTCGGCGGAGCCTCGACATTGAATGGGAACATCACGGACTGGTCTTTCTTTGATGGAACTGTAGTTGACAGCAGTAGGACGGTAAGTGTGATGGATGCGCCGATAGGCCAAACGACTCAAGGGCCACCTGATATCGGTATTGCATTGAGTGCTGGTGGGACGTAGATAGTAGACACATCAGGTTGGCCGAGCGCGGGATTTGGAACTCGTGATACCGCTGGTTTTGGGACTTGGTCGAGTGCTGGCGTAGAAGACTTTTCAATCTCGACGTCGCTGAGAGGTGGGGCAATCGTTTACAAGCGAATTATCGACAGCGAGCCAGGATCGATCTTTACAGGTAAGCCTTGGAGCAAAGAGACTTACGAGGAAGTTCTCTTTGGAAGTGGATTTTCATCTGCAGAAGTTGTCTCTTTCGATCCAACGATTAATCAACAGAATATTGTCATGACGTCGGCATCCTCATCTATCACGCTCGATTATACAATCAACTCGGTGTCGGCGTATACACCTTATTTCGCCGTTCCCGGTGACGGCGGTTTTACGAGCTACGAAGAAAGCGTCAACGACCCTGCAACAGTCTACGTTATTTCTCAAGGTCAGACTGTACTATCGAGAGGGATGATCGGCGTCAATTTTGAGGGTGATGTCTTCAAGTCTGGCGACGTTCTCACATCAACGACAGCACCGTCCGGGTCGCTCGTGTATGATGTGGATCTCGACCTCTCGGGTGTAACGCTCTCGGGCACCAGCGGTGCTGCTTTCACTGTGGAAGCCAAGTCTCTGATTCCAGGTGATTTTAACGGAGATCAAATTGTCGATAGCGACGATATCGATTTACTTGCTAATCGTGTCGCTACTTCGCCGTTAGCGAATGATATGTTTGATGAATACGATCTTGAAACTGATATGACAATCACGTTCGATCATTTAGTCGCTTCCGATGCGAGTATCGTAATCCGTGATGTGTTGTCTACAGAATTTGGCGATGCAAACCTCGACGGAATGGTGGATCTCGCAGACTTTGGTCTGCTCAATGCAAACTTTGGCTCATCGGGTGGCTGGGCACAGGGTGACTTCGATGGTAACGGCACTGTCAATTTGGCGGATTTCGGCATTTTGAACACTTACTTCGGCTTTGGAGGCTCTCGAAGCACGTCCGCAATGCTCCTTAGGTTGACGATTCCTGAACCGACTTTCGCTCTGAGCGTGATAGGTTTTGCAGTCTTTGGTATTGCGCGGCGTCGCTAGCCCTTCGCAATGAAAAAAGGCGGCGGCGTCAACGATCGTGACGCCGCCGCTCTGTTCCATTCATGCGGGTCGATCAAGGCTCAAAGACGAACGTTCCGCCGGTGGCAAAGAGTTCAGCAACATCGGCGTAGCCGGGAGCACGAATTGCGTTGTACGCCTCCGCCACGCTGAGCTTCTCAACGTGCCCGTCAACGAAGAGCATGTTGAGCCCTTTCTGCGTCATTGCCTCCTCTTTCGTCGCTCCGCGGAGGTGGCGCGTGGCATCGACAGCAAACAGCGGCGGGCCGACCCAAACGCTTTCACCGAAGTTGAAGGGATGCACCCGGTCTGTCTGGTAGTTGAAGGTCGACGGAGTGTTGAGGATGTGGAACATGGAGTCGCCGATCAGCGCCCTGGACGATCCGTCACGCCCCCACGTCGCCATCTTAAAATAGTTGCCCTGGGTGTTCTGGCCGAGATAAGCCAACTGTTCTTCCCCACCGCGTGCCCAAAACTCAGCACCCGTTGGATAGTACTGCATTCCGTACCCGGTTCGGACTCGGTCGCCGAAGCCGAAGTTGGGATCGAACTGACCAGAACCCTGCCACTCCGGGCAGCCCCAAATAACGCTCTTCTCGCGGATCGTGTCGATGTCGTCAGAATCCGTGACGTCGCTTTCTGTGATGTAAGGGGCGACGAGATCGCTCCAGCGTCGCTCGCCGGGGTCATCGGGATTGGTCGGAAAATCAAGTAGCCACGGGTCCGAGTTGGACGCGTCGCTGTTCGCTTCGTGCACTGCTACAGGAAAGGCGTACCCGAACTCATTTGCGTAGAGCACGAACGCCTTGCCGACTTCGCGGAGCGACGAGGCGCAAGCGACGGCTCCGGCGCTTTGGCGCGCCTTACTGAGGGTCGGGAGCAGAATCCCGACGAGCAGGGCGATGATGCCGATGACGACGAGGAGCTCGACCAACGTGAAACCGTGGCGTCGTCCTGTGCGAGCGGTGTAAGGCATAGCTGGATGGGTTGAGGAAGGCGATGGTCGGCCGTGTCGGCCGCGTCCCCGTTGACTGGTAAGCCCGTTGATTCGTCGTTGCCGGATCGAGGGTTGCATCGGTCCGGCGACGCGGTCTTATAGAAGCTTACGCCGGATCATCGCAAAACCGGAACGGCAATTCAAGCGCGGAAAGCACCGAATCGGCGGTCGGGCCGATTCGGTGGGAAAGGCGGTTAGCGGCGACGGCGAAGCAGGCCGAAGCTGGCCAAGCCGAGCAGCGACGCCGAGGCCGGCTCGGGGATCGGGCCGGCGTACTCCCACAGGACGCCGAAGCTACGCATCGACACGAAGCCGGGGGAGCCGTCGTGGTTCTGCGTGACGGTGTACGTGGCCGACGGATCCTCGATCGCGATGGTGCCGATCAGCTCCCAGAGGCCGATGCCTGCTCCGGTGTCAAGAGAGTTGATGTTCTGATTGACGACGTAGGTGGCGTCGCCTTGGTCGCCCGTGGCAACGAACGTCGTCGGCTGGCTGCTGGTGTTGGTCGTCTCCGGCCAGACGGTGTACACGTTGTAGAAGCCAGCGACTCCGCCCACGAGTCCCGTGGCAAACAGGCCGTCGTTCGGATCCGTTCCATCGGGATCCCAGAAGCTGTTGAGCGCGGTGCCGGGGGCGAAGACCGTGTTGTCGGCGTCCACAGCCGGGGTGTAGCTGTAGGTGTACTCGTCGACGGTGCCGTTGCCACCGAAGATGGAGCCGGCAGAGGAAGTGCCAGGGGCACTGACACCCGTCGAAGGGCCACTTGCAGCCGTGCCGCCAGCGCCGGTGTAGGCGTAGTTACCACTGGCCGTGCCGAGTGCTTCAACGATGAAGGCGGCCTGAGCGGTGCCGGCCAGTCCACAAGCCGCAGCGGCGGCAGCACAAATCGCGATGTTTCGCATATCTATCTCCCAGAATCAGAGTCCTGAACAAAACGGGCCGTTTGCGGACGCCAGACGCCCGTGCGACAACTGGCCGCGACGGCTACCAGTCGGGATTCTATAACAATTCCACAGCGATACAAGGCAATGTGACCCCGTCAGGCCGGCCCAGCGTCCGGTAATCGGCCTCATCCCGCCTTCACTCGTACAGCAGGAACGGCTCCCGCACCGTCCGGAACGCCTCGGCCTGCTCACGCTCGTCTGCAAGTCGGGCCTCCAGATCGCCGCCGGTCATGAGCACTTCACGCATGGCCGTGCTGCCGGTGACCTTGTCGAACATGCCGTGCCGACTCTCCGCCGCGGACAAGACGGCCGCCGCATCGGCGAAGGCGAGGACCCGGAAGTTGATCTCGTAGAGGTTGGCCTGGGTCGTCGGGTCGACCACGAGCTGCACGCCGCGACACGTCTCACCCTTGTGCGTCGCGTAGTACGGCCGGAAGTGGACCGGCACGAAGACGAGGCCGTCGGTGCCGATCTGAGCGTTGAGCGTCTCGGCCATGGCTTCGGCGTCGAAGTCCGGGTCGCCGACGATTTCGAAGGGCAGCGTATAGCCGACGCCGTTGGAGATCTGCATGAGCTCGCCCAGGATGCCTGTGGCCGCGTAGCCCCAGCAGCTGCTGGCGTGCGGGATGTGCGGGCTGGTCGGCACCCACTTCAGGCCGGTGTCGCTCCACATGGTGTCGCGGGTCCAGCCCTCCATCGCGACGACGGTCAGGCCGTCCCAGTCGGGGGCGTTGCGTTGCTGGATCAGCAGGGCAAGCTCACCGGTGGTCATGCCGTGGACGTACGGGATGTCGATGGCACTGACGAAGCTCTCCAGCTCCGGATTCACGCCGCCGCCTTCGATTCGATTGCCGCCGAGCGGGTTGGGGCGATCGAGGACGACGAGCGGCTTGTCCGCCTCGGCCACCCCATCGATGACGGCTTCGAGCGTGCTGATGTAGGTGTACGACCGGCTGCCGATGTCCTGGAGGTCGTAGACCATGACGTCGATGCCTGCGAGCATCTCGGGCGTGGGCTTTCGCGTCGCGCCGTAGAGCGAATAGATCGGCAGGCCGGTGCGTCGGTCGGTGAGATCGTCGACCTTGTCGCCGGCGTAAATGTCGCCGAAGACGCCGTGCTCGGGGCCGTAGAGCGCGACGAGATTGACGCCGCCTGCACGAAGGACGTCCGCCGTGTGGCGCAGATCGCCGGAACGGCTGGCGGCGTGCCCGACGAGTCCGACGCGTTGGCCATCGAGCATCGCGAAGTCGTCGGCTTCGAGGACATCGATGCCCAGCTTCGTCTGGCCCGAGGACGAGCTGACGAAAGCCGCGAGCGCGAGGAACAACATCGGGAGGACTGGGCGTCGCATCCCGACATCTTCTAGAAGACTTGCCGGACCGCAACCTCTGGAGACCGAGTTCGTGGTCCTGTCAGATCAAGCGATCCGACAACCCGAAGCTTCCGCCTCGGCGTCTTTGGTAACGCAACAGGGGTCGGGTTCGCGAGGGGCTGGTCAGGCAGCGCGTGTGCGACGCGACTCGTGGTCGTCGGTGACACGCAGCAGACCGGACGTCACGGCATGGTCGAGTCCGGTCGAGCCGCCATCGTCCTCGTCGTCGTCGCGTCGGGTGGCGTCGATGAAGACCTTGGCCGTCGGCTCGCGCGGGGCGACCTCGTCGGCCATCGATTCGTACCAGACGGCGTCGGTGAGATGGCGCTCGGCCTCGAAGCGGCTGACGTTGGCGAGCATCAACACGTCCTCGCGACTGCACTCCCGAACCGGCTTGCCGAGCGGCGTCATGCGATCCAGCGGATCGCGGCCGGCAGGTGTTGCAGTCTCGATGTCGTCCATGAGCAGCGCGGGACACGAGGTGTCCCGGTCTGCGTCGGCTGTCGTCGAGGGCGACTTGAGGTCGACTATCGATGACGTCGACGCAGCAGGATCGCGCCGCCGATGGCGAGGAGTGATGCGGTCGTGGGTTCGGGAACGACGCTGGCGTACCACGCATCGAGCAGGGCAAGGTCGCCCGGGCTGGACGTGCCGAAGTTGGCCCGCAGGATGCCGAAGTCGGCCAGGTCGACGGCGTCGTCCTCGTTGAAGTCACCGTCCTGGAAGCGTGGGTTGTCTGTCCGGCCGAAGTTGGCCCGCAGGATGCCGAAGTCGGCCAGGTCGACATCGAGGTCGAAGTCGGCATCGCCGCCGGTCTTGTCGAAGTCGATGCGGGTGACGTTGCCGTTGAACGTGGCGACGTAGAGCTCGCCGTCGGCGTCTTCGCCGAAGCTGGCGAGC